>NZ_JBNTJU010000015.1:0-78225 GCF_051195015.1 Halococcus sp. AFM35 | reverse complement strand
CAACTGCTCGACATCAGCATCTCCCTCGAATTCACGTCTCAAGAGCAGTCAACCGAGAGCATTGTGAGGTACTGAATATAAGAACCGGTCTATTGGCTGAATGTTCCAGAATTCTCATACCGTACTCATCTAAATCCTTGCCAGGCATCCAGTTCTCAGAATACCCAATCCCTTTTTTCAAAATTAGGCGCTTATATTCGAAGTTCGCTTGTAATTTCCGTATTATTCGTATATAATCGTCGCACCACTTCTCAGCAGCACTGTATCGTTCCCATTCATATTCCATCTCAAGCTTTCCTTTTGATATCCTCCAGCTAAAAAATCCGCTCAAAAGAACGCTGAGAATTACTGTTGCAATGCTGAGAACGGTCTGGCCGATGGTTACCATAGTCCCACGTATAGTAGGTAAAGGAAAAGTACACTCATTGTATAGTGAGGTGTATGTATACTATATTAATTATTCACACGAGTGTTGAAGATATAAGAAATAATTGATCTATTCACAACGATTTCACCACCAGTAATCGCCGACGAGCTGCATCAGGAGTGCCTGTCCGAACACCGCCGCCGCGAGCAGCACCCGCCGCTGCCGCGAAGCGTTCGTGGCCCGCAGTGCGGCGGCGACGGGCAGCATGAGGAACGGATAGACGAAGAGTGCGCCGCGAGCGGTCTCGCCGGTGTGATAGACGCCGCCGGCGAACAGCCCGAGAATCGAGACCACTGCCGCACCGAACAGCACGAGCGGCTCGCGGTCGCGCGTGCTGAGGCCGCGTGCGCCCTGCCAGAGGACGCGCGCCCCGGCGAGTGCGAGCAGTCCTAGATACGGCGTGAAGAACAGGAGGATTTCGGCGATGTCCTCGATGCGCGTGTAGAGATAACGCAGCGGTTCGGCGAACAGGAGGAATCCGCCGGGGTTTTGCTGCTGGGAGGCGATGGCGAACGAGTCGAGATAATTGAAGTCGAAGACGACCGCGAGCAACGCGTACGCGCCGACTAGCCCGAGGAGGACGACGACGAGCGGGCGGCGTTTCGCCGGGCGGATGGCCGCGAACGCGGCGAGCACTGGGAGGATGAAGACGAACACGAACGTCTGTGTCGAGGCGACGAACACGCAGCCGAGCGTGCCGAGCGCCGCGACGAGCTGTGATTCGCGCGTGAAGCAGTACACCGCGGCCAGCATGACGACCGTAATCACGATGTCGAGCGTCGTCACGGTGTAAATCTGGACGGCCGGCAGGAGGACGAACAGGAAGGTCGTGAACTGGGCGACGTCGCGCGGGTAGTACGTTTCGAGCACGCGGAACAACAGCAGCGCCGCGAGCGCGAGCGAGAGCGTGCCGACGACCAGCGAGACGGCCAGCGACGACGGCAGCACCACCTCGAAGAGATAGAAGGTGAACACCGCACCCGGTGGGTGGGTGCGCGCATGCAGCGGCAGGCTCAGCTGTCGGGCCTCGAACGTTTCGAGGAACCTGATGGGGTCCGTGACGGCGACGGCGGCCTCGTAGTACCCCCCAGGATCGGCGATGCCGATGGCCGCCCGTTCGTAGGTTCCGGGTGCCGACAGCGGCCTGAGCAACCCCGGTCCGACGCCGTGAGTCAGCGTCGTGAGCACGGCCAGCACGACACCCGCGATGGCCACCGGCACGACGGTGGTCCGGTCGGTGCGGAGCAGATAGACGGTTGCAACGGTGAAAACGACGAGCGCCGCGATGGCGAAGGCGGGAGCCTCCGGCAGCGGGAGCCGCTCGATGCGGAGGGTGAACTTGCTGAGCGGCCAGAACTTCGGAATTTGGGTGTTCGCGCCGAGCAGTCCGCGGTCGAGGAACTTGATGGCGACGTTGAAGAAGACGACCGTGGTGAGCGTTACCCAGCCGACGACGAGGATTCGCCGCAGCGAGAACAGGCCGGCGGAGTGGCGCGTGGAGTCGGTGCCGCCGGTCATGTACGCCAATCCAACCGCTGGCGTTTAGGTGCTTTCGTCCGCGCCGGACCCCGTGTCAGGTCTCGGTGCCGGGACCCTCGCTTTCGGCGTCGTACTCCCAGAGACCGTTCTCGCGCATCGCCGCGCCGACGCGGCGGTGCATCGTCTGGATGTCCTCGATTTCGTCGTCCGAGACACCATCGAAGACCTCTTCGAGACTGACGACCCGCTCGTGATTGAGGCGAATCGGCTCGTCGCCGTGCTCGTCGACGAACGCCGACACGTCGAGCGGGAAATCCTCCTGCTCGTCGACTTTCTTCGCGATGACTGCCTGTCCGTACTTGCGCATCCCTTCGCTTCCCTCCTCGCCGTCGGGGTCGTGGGGCCAGTCGGCCATGTTCGAAACCCGTTCGGTCGCCGCAAAAGCGTTGCTGCTCGCCAGCACCGTTCCGGTGGGCGCGGACAGTTGGTATCCGTTGGTGTTCGAAACCCCGCGATAGTCGGAGACGGGCTCCGATTCCACACATCGATAGCAAACCGGCTGTGGATGGGGTAAAAACGAGTGTCGTCATGGCAGCACCATTTAGAAACATATATCATGTTATGGTTCGAACATGTCCGGCAACGGCTGTGGAGAGTCATGGACCAACCGCTCGACGACATCGAGTTTCTCTCGCGTTCGGAGCACCGCGTCAAGGTGCTCGATGCCGTGGCCGAGCACCCCCGAAGCCGGACCGACCTCCGGGCGCTGACCGGGGCCTCGTCGTCGACCATCGGGCGGATGTTGGGCGAGTTCGAAGAGCGGTACTGGGTCGAACGAGTCGGGCACCGATACGAGGCAACCTCCCTAGGTGCGTTCGTCGCGGAGGGGATGCTGAACCTGCTTGAGCGGATGGAAACCGAGCGAACGCTGCGCGAGGTCTGGCAGTGGCTCCCGACCGAGGAAATCGGATTCGATGTCGAGTCGTTCGCCGATGCGGTCGTCACGGTTCCGGAGTTCGGCTCTCCTGACCGGACCGTTAGCCGGTTTGCCGAACTGGTCGAGGAGACGAAGACCATCCGTGGATTCACTACGACGACCGTCACCTCGGACATGGAAGTGCTCTTTCGGAACGCCATCGAGGGGATGGAGACGGAGTTGCTGTGGCCGTCCGACCTCACTGAGACGGTTCTCGCCTCTCACCCCGAGCAGGCTCGGAAGGCTATCGAGAACGGGGATATAACTATTTTGATAAATGACGGCCTCCCGTGCGCCTGTGCCATCTTCGACGACCGTGTCGGGCTTGCTGGCTACGACCGCGAGACCGGAATCATGCGGGCCACTATCGATACCGACGCCCCTGAAGCGAGGCGGTGGGCCGAAGCACTCTACGAATCCTACAGACGCGACGCTCGACCCCTCGATCCGGAAGCTATCGTGGCATGAGCGTCGACACCGCGCTTGTGACCTGTCGTCGATCATTGAAGGGTCCGTCTTCGACTGCGGTGTCGCCAGCCGTAGCGTCGCTGCTGACGAGTGGGGTGGTCAATCGAGCGATCCGCCCACCAGAGCAGTTCATCCGCTTGCAGGTGATGACGTACTTGCACGGTCTGCAAGACAGTCATGGGTTCCCTGAATCACACTAGGTGCCTATATCATCACCCCAATCGTACCAGTTCGTGCCACAGAGGCACAGAATCATGGCAATAGATACCCGAACGGCAGAAGAGCCAATCGACGAAGAAAAACTAAATAAGCTGTTAGGGGTGGCCGTCACTGACTTCGGTGCGACGGCGCACGCACCGCTGGTCGTCATCGGCGACAAACTCGGCCTGTACGAAGCACTCGCATACGCGGAACCGCTCACGTCGGCCGGACTCGCCGAGGAAACCGACACCGCCGAACGCTACGTCCGCGAGTGGCTGCGCTCGCAGGCCGCCGGCGGGTACGTCACCTACGACCCAGAGACCGACCGCTACACCCTCACCCCCGAGCAGGCTGCGGTACTGGCCGACGAGAACGGCCCGGCATTCTTGCCGAGTGACTTTCAGGTCGCCCTGTCGGCGGCCAAGATCGAACCCCAACTCGCCGAGGCGTTCCGCACGGGCGAGGGTGTGGGCTGGCACGAACACGACGCGGGCCTGTTCCCCGGTACCGAACGCTCCTTCAGACCAAACTACGCGGCGAACCTCGTTCAGAGTTGGATTCCCGCGCTCGACGGTGTGGACGCGACGCTCGAAGCCGGCGGCCGCGTCGCCGACGTGGGGTGTGGCCACGGTGCATCGACCATCCTCATGGCCGATGCGTATCCCGAATCGACGTTCGTCGGCATCGACTACCACGAGGAATCGATAGCGACGGCGCGCGAGCGAGCAGCCGACGCTGGCGTCGCCGACCGCGTGAGCTTCGAGGTGGCGACCGCCAAGTCGTACAACGGCGCGAGCTACGACTTCGTGGCCACGTTCGACGCATTCCACGACATGGGCGATCCCGTGGGTGCGGCGGCACACGTCCGCGACACGCTCACCGACGACGGCACGTGGATGCTGGTCGAACCCTACGCGAACGACCTCGTGGAGGACAATCTGAATCCGCTGGGCCGGGTGTTCTACTCGGTCTCGACACTGGTTTGTACGCCGGGCGCACTCGATCAGGAGGGCGAGCGCGTGCTGGGTGCACAGGCCGGCGAGGCAGACATCCGGGAGGTTGTCACCGACGGCGGGTTCACCCAGTTCTATCGGGCAGCCGAGACGCCCATGAATCTCGTATTTGAGGCCAAACCGTGACGATGACGCTTAGACCACAGAACGACGAAAACAGGACAGAATAGTCGGATCCATTGGGTGATACACCCATCAACCCTGCGAACGAGGAATGCTATCGTTCCCTTTTCTCGCTTACAGGGCGCTCACAGGGTGTGCTCGCAAGAATCGGTGGGGATGGATTCGAACCACGGTCGTTCCGCTCGCTCGCTGCTCACGGCTCGCTCTGCTCGCCGTTCGCCATTTGGAGATGCTCGCTTCGCTCGCATCTCCCACTGCTCGCTCACCTCCCACTCTCTGATTCGAATCCCAACGTGTCGCGTTTCTCGTTCACGGCACTCCTCGCTTCGCTCGTCGTGCGTGTTCACGAGAAACGCGGTGGGGATGGGATTCGAACCCATGAGGCCAAAGGCCACCTGTTTTCAAGACAGGCGCAATCGTCCACTCTGCCACCCCACCGCAGCCACGACTACCCCGGCGGGCGTCTAAGACCTGTCGGTGTCCGTTTTCGTCGGTTCGAGGTCGCCGTCCTCCTCGACGAGCGCCAGTCCGAGTTCGTCGAGACACTCGGCGGTGTGGTGGGGAACGTCGCGTCCAGCCCGTCGGCGCGCACGGACGAGCGCGAGCGCGCCCGCAAGGTCCGTGCCCGTCTCGACCACGGGAGCCATCGGGCCGTAATCGACGTCGAGACCGGCATCGTTCGCGCGGGCGGTGAGCGTCTCGATTGCCGGCGGTGTGTAGGCATCCGCGAAATCCACCGTCGAAGCAAAGCCGGCGGCGTAGACTCGTCCCTGTGAGGCGGGTCCGAGCACGACGTCGCTCCGGCGGAGTTTCATCGCCAGTCCGTCGATGTCGCCACGGGTGAGGAAGGGCGCGGTCGGCTCGATGGCCATCGCCGAACTCTCCTCCTCGCTTTCGAGCAGATGCGTGACGGTGTTGCCGACGCGACCGGCGAACGTCGAGCCGACCTGCTCCTCGTAGCGCACCGCGTTCGGATTTTCGAGGGCGGCGTCGGCGAGCGCACGGAGTTCGCCCTCGGTGTCGCCGGACGCGCTCGGACGGTAGTTGACGAGCAGGTCGCTCGCGCTTGCCTCGACCGCGCGGAACACGTCTGCACACATCGCGGCGTAGAGATTTGGGGTTTCGCTTTCGGCAAGCGGCGTCGTCGCCACGAGGTCGGCCAGCACGCCCTCGTTTGGCGCGTCACAGAGGACGGCGACTGTGGTCATGGACGCACTCGGCGCGCGGCGCTTTTGAACGTCGTGGCTCGCGTGGTTGCCCGGCGGACCACGAAGCTTATGCACGACGGTGCTGTCACTCGCTCACACGGATGAACGCTCACAGCGCTTGCGCCATCGAACACAGCCACCGACCACGGAGCGCCTGAGATGTGGCTTTCACGGCTGCTCGCCGGATTCGTCGTCCTGCTCGTCGCCCTCACGGCTATCGGTAGCGTGGTCGTGCTCGCGCTGAACGCGCTCGTGCCGACGGTAGTTGCCGTCCTCATGTTGCTGGTCGTCGCCATCGGGGCGATGAGCGCCGTCGGCACGCGCTCGCGCCGGTGGCTGTCGAACCCCTACTGGTGACTCACTCGTCGCCGTCGGCCTCCCGCTCGCGGAGCTTCCGGCGCTGTATCTTCCCAGTAGTGGTCTGCGGGAGGCTCTCGACGAATTCGATGTCTCGTGGGTACTCGTACTTCGCCAGCCGCTCGCGCACGAGGTCCCGAATCTCCTCGCCCAGCGAGTCCGAGCCGTCGTCCGCAACCGGCTGCACGAACGCCTTGATGACCTCGCCGCGAGTCTCGTCGGGCACGCCGACGACGCCGACCTGCTCTACACCATCGTGGTCGAGAATCGCTCGCTCGACCTCGCCCGGTCCGACACGGTAGCCGCTCGTGATGATGACGTCGTCGTCGCGGGATTTGAACCAGAGATACCCCTCCTCGTCCCTGCTGCCGAGGTCACCAGTTAAATGCCAGTCGTCGACCGTGGCGTCGACGGTCTTTTCGGGTTCGTTCCAGTATTCCCGAAAGACGACTGGGTCGTCGCTACGCTTGACGGCGATTTCGCCCACCTCTCCTCGTTCGCGCTTCTCGCCGGTTTCGGGGTCGATGATTGCAACCTCGTGGCCCGGCGCTGGCTTGCCCATGCTGCCCGCTCGGGCCGGAAACCATCCCTGTCTATTGGTCACGAGCAGGTTCGCCTCGGTCTGGCCATAGAGTTCGTTGACCGCGACGCCAGCGAGTTCCTCGTCGGCCCAGTCGAGGATTTCTGGAGTGAGAGGTTCGCCGCCCGAACAGACCGCTTCGAGCGCGAGGTCGTACTTCGAGGGATTCTCAACGCCCATCAGCATGCGAATCGCGGTCGGTGGGACGAACGCTCCAGTGACGTCGAACTCGGCCATGAGCGCAAAGGCTTTCTCGGGGCCGAAGCCCTCCATCGGGTAGCCGACGACCGGTTGGCCGTAATGGAGTGCCGGAAAGACCAAGTCGCCGAGTGCGCCGATCCACGCCCAGTCGGCGGGCGTCCAGTAGACGCCGTCGAGGTCGCCCTCGAAGTACATCGAAAACGCCGGACAGTGGCCGACCCAGACGCCATGCGAGTGGAGCACGCCCTTCGGCGGGCCGGTCGAACCGCTGGTGTAGAGGATGACCGCGGGCGTGTCGGCGTCGGTGTCGGCCGGGTCGAAGCCCTCGCTTCCGAGGAGGTCAGCAAAGGCGAGCGCGCCGTCGGTCGGCTTTCCGGAATCCCCGACCGCGCCCGGCGTCGCCTCGACGACGTGCTCCAGCGAATCGCAGTCGGGGGCCACCTGCAAAGCCGTTTCCGTTACAGCAGGGTCGGTGACGACGACTTGCGCGCCGCTGTCGTCGAGGCGATAGCGCATCGAATCAGTTCCGAACAGCACCGATAGCGGGAGCGATATCGCGCCGAGTTTCCAGCACGCGAGATGCGTGAGCAGGTTTTCGGGCCGCTGTGGCAGGACGACCGCCACTCGGTTCCCGCTCTCGATTCCTCGCTCTTCGAGACCGTTCGCCAGTCGGTCCGAGAGCGTATCGAGGTCGCCGAACGTGTACGTTTCGCGGCGGCCGTCGGGATAGGCTTGATACAACGCCGGATCGTCCGGGTCGTGTTTCCTCACGAGGTCCGCTGCGAGATTGTAGCCGTCCGGGAAGTCCCACGCGAAGCGCTCGCGGGCCGTTTCGTAGCTTTCGCCGTCGAGTGTGAGTGTCCATGTCATGGTTGCTGTCCGTCGAGTGGTCACAAAACGGTTCGGTTCAGAGGAAGGCGAGCCGGCGCGAGTCGATGCCGACCTCGGCATCGGCGGGGGCATCGCGGTCGGCGAGCGCACGAACGAGGTCGGTTTGTGGCTCTCCACGGGCGGTGTTCGAGAGCGTCCACGAGGTTTCGTCTCCTTCCCCGTTGCCATTTTCACTCCACGCGATCCGCAACTGTGTCCGTCGGGTTCGAGTTCCCTCGCGCAGCCGAAGCGTCGTCAGCGACGATAGCGGTATCGTGAAGTTTCGGTCGTCGAGCGCGACGCACTCCTCGATTGTCGAACAGTCGTTGAGGTCGCTCCGCGTCGATTCGCCCATGTCGGCCCGCAGCAACAGCGAACTGAACGACTCGCCGGCGAAACAGCATCCGAGACTGTTCTCGCCGACGACCAGTTCCCAGAATTCGAGGGAGGTCGGCCGGTTGCGAAACCACTCGGTGAACCGTCCCGTGATGGGGTCGGCGGAGTTCTCGCTCATCGGTCCATGATGGCGGCGATGTCCTCCGGCACGCGCGCGTTCGATTGGGTCACGAGCGAGACGCCGACGAACGCGACGATGGCCGCGAGCAGCGCCGTGGCTCCAACGGGGAGACCACCGAACAAGGCACTATAAAACCCGCTGAGCGCGCCGCCGAACGCGGCCCCGGCGGTCTCGGCGATGCGCGGCACGGCACTGAAGACGATGTTGATGCCCATCCCGACGACCACCGCGGCGACAGCGCCCTCCTTCGTCGCACCCTTCCAGTTCATGCCGAGCGCGGCGACGGGGAAGATGGCGGCGGCGAAAAAGCCCCACCCGATGGTTCCGAGGATTCCCACTAGTTCGTCGGAGAAGAAGACGACGAGCGTGGCCATCACGGTCAGCCCCGCGAGCGCGGCCTGCGTGACTCGTAGCTCCGTTCGGTCGTCGTTGATGGACCGGCCGAACGCGCGCGGGATGTCACGAGAGATGGCCGCCGCGCCGATGTTGAGGAACGAGTCGCTGGTGGACATGATGGCCGCCAGCAGCGCGGCGAGAATCAGTCCGGCCACGACGCCGGGTGTGTATTCGAGGACGAACACCGGACCGGCAATCGAGGCGCTCGACGGGGCGCTCACCTCGCCGGCCTCGACCATCGAGCGCAACGAAAGTCCAGTAGAGAGCGCGAGCAGGCTCGACACCGCATACGAGATGGCGGCGATTGGCGCACCCCAACGGAGAATTTTGAGATTTCGGCTCATGTAGAACTTCGTGATGAGATGTGGTTGGCCGGCCGAACCGATGGAGAACATGATCCACCAGCCGAGCGCGCCGAAGATGGGGGTGGCGAGCGCCGTTTCGATGCCGAGCGTGCCGAACGGCGAAATCAGCGACGGATCGGCGCTGGCGAGGTTTCTGGAGATGTTGCCGATGCCGCCGCCGAAGGAGATGGCGAAGTAAAACACGATGACTGCGCCGACGATCATCGTGATGGCTTGGACGAAATCCGTCCAGACGCCGGCTATCATCCCGCCGAGCATGCTGTAGAGCAACAGGATGGCCGCGCCGCCGAACAGTCCCACGATGACTGGAATCCCGAAGATGGCGCGCATCACGTACTGGAGTGCGGCGAGGTTCGTGGCGAGGTAGGCGATGACGCCGATGACCACCGCGACCGCGGTCAGCCCGCGGACCCACGCGCTCTCGTAGCGGACGTACATCCCGTCGGCGAGCGTGAGCACGTCCCGCACGTCGGCGAGAATGCGCATCCGCTTTGCGAGGACGACCCACGTGACGACGAATCCCAATGGAGCAGTCAGGAAAATCCAGAAGGAGGTCGTCCCGTAGGCATAGATGAGTTCCGGGCCGCCGACGAAGCCAAAACCCGACTGGATGACCGAGAAGGCCGTCAGCGCGAGCACCCACGTACCGATTGATTTCCCCGTGATGAGGAAATCCGTCGTCGATTCCGTCTGGAGATAGCCCCACGCACCGATGGCGAGCACGATGAGCAGATAGACCGAGCCGAACAGCAGCACGAACGGGTCGTCGGCGACCGGAATCGCCTGTAGGGGTACCATTCAGTCATCACCCTCCTGTCGGGTTCGTTCAGGAACCAGCGGTAGTCGCCGTTCATCCTGTGCCGAACGCGCCCGCTGCATGATGCCATCCACGATATCGTCGCCACCGATGGCCGGGAAGCGAAACGAGTAGAGGATGGCTCCCAGCAGGGGAACGAGCCATATCAGGACGAGGTAGGCGAGCGTGGCCTGTGGAATTCCGAACAGATAGGTGTACTCCGTCTGACCCGGCGTCCACAGCAACCAGATGGCCGTCAGGCCGACGAGGAAGGTTCCCCCGAGCAGCGCCACCAACCCCTCATAGGGAGCGATATCGAACTCGCTGTTCCCCCGCTCGATGGACGAACTGGCGACGACCCCGACGATGAGCAGGGCGGCGATGTACGAGAGGATTCGATAGGTTCCTAACGCGGTGGCCACCAGTGCCCCGAGCGCCAGCAGGCCGATGGCCGACATCAGTACGTTACGCGGCATACTCGTTCGTCACCGAACGCCGTGATAAAATCCCATGTTGGAGTCCAAACACGAACGTGAACGGTCCATGGGATTCGGTTAGTCCTCGGTCGGTTCGGCGCTCGTCGGCGCGTCGGGGTCGTTCTCGGGACTCGATGGGTGGTAGTCGGTGTCGTACTCGCCCGTATCGCCGTCCATCCGGTCGGGATTGACGTTCCCACCCAAAAGCATGAAATCGACCATCGTGAGCGCGGCCATCGCCTCCACGACGGGCACGCCCCGCGGCGGGAGCACGGGGTCGTGGCGACCGATGACTTGGGCCTCCTTCTCCTCGCCGGTCTCCCAGTCGACGGTGGTCTGTTTCGTGGGAATCGAGGTCGGCGCGTGCAGCGTCACTTCGCCGGTGATTGGCTGGCCGGTCGTGATGCCGCCCTGCAACCCACCGTGGTCGTTACCGACCGGAACAGGGTCGCCGTCGTCGCTGAACGTCCAGTCTTCGTTGCGCTCGCTGCCCCGATAGTGCCGCGCCGCCCGCCCGAGTCCGAACTCGAAGCCCGTCGCGGCTGGTACGCTCATCATTGCTCGGCCGAGTCGCGCCGGCACGGAATCGAACCGTGGTGCGCCAAGCCCGCGGGGCGCGCCACGAATCTCGAAGGCGATGGCACCGCCGATGGAGTCGCCTTCCTCCTGGTACTGGTCGATCTCCGCGCGCATCCGCTCGGCCGTTGCGGGATGGGCACACCGGACATCGTTCTCCTCGACGTGCTCGCCCATCGCCTCGAAACTCACCTCGGGGGCCTCGATGTCGCCGATCTGGTTGACGTGTGCACGGATTTCGATGCCCTCGCTTCCGAGAATCTTCTTCGCAATCGCGCCGGCGGCGACCCAGTTCGCGGTCTCGCGGGCCGACGAGCGCCCGCCGCCGCCCCAGTTTCTGGTGCCGAACTTCGCCGAATAGGTGAAATCGCCGTGGCTGGGTCTGGGTGCGGTGATGAACGGCTCGTACTTCCCGGAGCGAGCGTCCTTGTTCTGGATGACCATCCCGATTGGCGTCCCAGTCGTAAAGCCGTCCTGCGTGCCGCTCTTGATGGCCACGGCATCGGGTTCACCACGGCTGGTCGTGATGTGGGACTGGCCGGGCTTTCGCCGGTCGAGGTCGCGCTGGATGTCCTCCTCGTCGAGTTCTAACCCCGCAGGACAGCCCGATACCGTGACGCCCATCGCCTCGCCGTGGCTCTCGCCGAAGGTCGTCACCCGGAAGAGCCGGCCGAACTCGTTGCCGTTCATGCTCTCATGATTGGCCTGCGGGGATTTGAAGGTTGCAATCCCACCTTTTTACTTCGGGTCCTCGCTCACTCGCTCCGCTCGTTCGCGGTACGGTCAACTGGCCTCCCGCTACCGCACCGCGACCGCCACATGCCTCCCCAACCGATTCGCCCCGCTCGTTTCACTCGCTCCGCTCATCCCTCGCACGCCGATGCGCGCTCGTGTGCTCACTTCGTTCGCACACGAGCGCGAGCGCGCGCCACCGCAACCGTCGTCACCACGCCGTCTCAAGCGTCTCCTCGATTTCCTCGACTGTCGGGTCGAACCCCTCGGGACCGTTGTCGATGAATCGGTCGCCGTGGACGGCTTCGGCGACGGCGGGGAGTGCCTCGCGTTCGATATCCTCGACCTCGCGGAGCCGAGCAGGCAATTCCATCCCGTCGCGCACCTCCCGCACGGCGTCGACGACCGCCGCAGCGGTGTCGCTCGCCCCGTCCACGTCGAGCGCCGCGGCGAGTGCGTCGCGGCGGCCATCGACTTCCGAAAAGAGCAGCTCCAGCACCAGTGGAGCCATCACCGCGTGGGCGATACCCTGCTGGATGCCCTGTGCGCGCAGGCCGTGACCGAAGGCGTGAATCACCGACAGCAGCCCCGGTCCGCCCGTCGCCCGGCCGTACTGGACGAGCACGATGCCCGCGACCGCACGCTCCATCACGGCCGGCTCGTCGGCAGGGAGTCGGGGCAGCGACTCGCCCAACAGCGTCAGTCCGCGGAGCGCGGGCGCGTCCGTCAACGGGTTCGCGTGCCGGGAGTACGGGAGTTCGAGACCCTTATCGAAGCCGTTCATCGCCGAACCGAACAGTGCCCCAGCGGGCGTGGTCTCGAAGAGGGTCGGGTCGTACGCCAGCGCGTCGGGCACGAGCGCCGCGTCGCCAAAGCCCGCGAGGAGGTCCTCGTCCTCCTCGTCGAACGTCACCGACCCACCGGTCGAGAGGTCCGCGCCCGCGAACGTCGTTGGCACAGCGATAAGCGGCGCGAGGTCTTCGTCTGGCACCGGAAGTGCATCCGTGTCGGCGGCGTGCGCGCGAAGTTCCTCGTAGGAGCGGCCGTCGGCCCGAATCGCTCGCATCGCCCGCGCGAGGTCGATGCTGCTGCCGCCCCCGACCGCGACGAGCGCGTCGGCGTTCGTCCCGTCCATTGCTTCGACGCCATCGACGGCACTCCGCGCCGATTTCGCGGGGGTAGTCTCGTCGAAGATACCCGCGAGTCGGTCGCCGAGACCCGCCTCGATTGGGTCCATCAGCGTGCGGTTCGCGCCGACGTTCGACCCACAGACCACGAGCGCACGCTCTGCGCCCGCGTCGGCGACCATCGCATCGAGGTCCGCAGTAGTGCCTCGGCCGAACGCGATTCGCCCCGCGGCGTTGTCGTACTCGAACGGCTCGATGGAGTCCATGCCCCAGAGACGACCGTGTGCGGGATAACGGTTGGTCCGGTCGCTACCGCGTCACCGCGGCCCCGAGGTCGGCAAGCACGTCGAAAAAGTCCGGAAACGAGACAGCGACGTGTTCGGCACCCGTGACGGTGGTCGTGCCCTCCGCGACCAGTCCGGCGACCGCGAGCGCCATCACGATACGGTGGTCGCCCCGGCCATCGACGCGTGCGCCCCGAAGGCTCGATTCGTCGCCATGTATCGTCAGTGAGTCCGCCCGCTCGGTGATGGACACGCCCATCGTTTCGAGTTCGTCGGCCATCGCGCTCACGCGGTCGGTTTCCTTGTAGCGGACGTGTTCGGCGTTCACGAGCCGCGTCTCGCCGTCGGCCACGGCTCCGAGGACGGCGAGCGTCGGGAGCAGATCGGGTGTGTCGCCGACATCGATTTCGGCACCCGAAAGCGGGGAGCGCGCGACCGAAATCACGCCATCGTCGCGGCTCCACAAGATGTCAGCGCCCATCCGTTCGAGGATGTCCACGATGGCGCTGTCGCCCTGTGCGCTCGGGTACGCACCTCGGACTTCGAGTCCCTCATCGGCTGCGAGCGCGCCGGCAGCGAGCAGATAGGACATCGAGGAGAAATCGCCCGGCACGCGATACTCGCCACCTGCATCGTAGGTCTGTCCACCCGCGACCGCGAATCCCGCCGTCGTGGCATCGGTTGCGACGCCGAAGTCGCCGAGTACCTCGCGGGTGATTTCGACGTACGGGGCGGACTTCAGCTCGGTTTCGAGGACGATGTCGATGCCGTCCGCCGAGCGCGCGCCGGCCATCAAGAGTGCGGTCACGAACTGCGAGGAGACGTCGCCGGGCATCGAAACACGTCCCCCCGCCACCGGACCGCCAACGACGAGCGGGGCCTGCCCGTTCGCGCGCGTGCTCTCGGCACGCCCCTCTAGACTCCGAATGGCCGACAGCAGCGGTCCGTGTGGGCGCGAGCGAAGCGATTCGTCGCCGGTGAGAACAGTCAAACCGTCGGCGAGCGCCGCCGTCGCGGTGACGAGGCGCATCGTCGTCCCGCTGTTGGCACAGTCGATGACGTCCTCCGGTGTGTGGGGGCGGCCGAACCCTCGAACCACGACGCCATCGCTGTCGTCGGTGAGTCCTTCGACACTCCCGCCGAAGCTCTCGACCGCGCGTGCAGTCGCGCGCGTGTCGGCGCTCACGAGCGGTCGTTCGATACGTGTTCGGCCGTCGGCGTAGCCTGCCGCCAGAATCGCCCGATGGGTGTAACTCTTCGACGGTGGTGCTCCGACCGCCCCGCCAATCGTGGAGGTGCCGACATCGGCGTTCATACCGACTCCTCGGACGGCGGCGGTATCAGACTGCCGACCACACCCGCGATTTCGGCTCGTGGTCCGACCACTTTCGACCGTTCGCACTCTCAGAGCGTGTACGAATCGAACCGCCGGGAGACGTAGCGGTAGGCAAGCGGCGGGGCGACGAGACCGAGCGCGAGCGCGACGGTGCCGCCGCCGACACGGAGCACCGACGCGCCGATGGCGACCGAGAGGTCAAGATAGCCGGTGACGAAGCCGATGAGACCGGAAAGGAGGGCCGCGACGCTCGGAATCAACGCGACCGCACTCCCGAGAGCGCCGACGGCCACCACGAGCGTATAGCAGGCGAAGGCGGTCTTGCTTGGGACCACCACTTCCCGACTCCGACTCACGCGAACCGTCCCGAAGCGCGGGAATCGCGTGCCAATGGCCAGCGCGAGCACTGGCCCGACGACACAGAGTACCGCGCTCACGGCCGCGAGCGTGACCCAACTCGCGGGGTCGAGCGGACTCAGGAACCCGGCGAGCGCCGTCGCCCCGACCACCAGCGGGAGTCCGATGGCAGTCACCGCGAGGACGTGTCCGCGAACGAACTGCCCGCCGCGAACCCCCGTCGTGAGCGTCACCGGCAGCAGCGCCCCCTCGTCGCCGAGCGGGTTGAGCGCCGCCGCGCCGACCGCCCACACCCCGTACAGCGCCAGCAGAATCGGCAACGAGGTGGGAATCTCGCCCGTGGTGAACGCCTGCTGGAGCGGCGCGAACAGGAAAAAGAGCGGGTAGACCACGTAGATGAGCCGTATCGGCGCGCGCCGCGTCCGTCGCCAGATTTTCGTCACGACTGCGCGCGTCGGTCCCGCGGCGACCCGCGAGAGAACGGTGGAGTCGGAATCGCTCTCCTCGTAGGTCCGCGTCCCCGGCTGCGCCCTATCAGCGTACCAGAGCCGCTCGGCCGCACGCACGTCGACAGCCAACAGTATTGGGACACCGACTGCGACCAGTGCGAGCGCGCCCGCTATCCGCACCGGCGACGGCGCGACACCGGGAACCCCGGCCACGAGCAGGTCGCCGAACCACGCCGTGGGGGAGGCCTGCAATAGCCCGAACAGTTCGACGAGGGCGCGCCCGAACGCCTCCGAGGAGACCGCGACGAAGTAGGCGATGAAGGCGACGACCGCGAGGACGGACTTGTATCGAGTCAGCAGTTCGGACTGGCCGATGACGATCTTGATGACGACACCCACGATGTGGCCCGCGAGCAGCGCCGTCACGAACACTGCGAGCAGTGCCACGACAATGGTGAGAACGGCCGCCGGTGCGCCGATGCCGAGTGCGAACGCCCCCGCCACCGCGACCACCGGCACCGCGGCGACCGACAGCACGCGCGCGGCCTCGGCCAGTACCAATCCTCCAAGGACATCGGGGGCCGGCACGGTCGTCAGCATACCCGCCTCGTGCTCGATGCGCGCGGTCTTGCCGACGGCGCGCTGTGCGATGAGAGCTACTGGTCCGAGCCACGCGAGCGCGAGCGCACCGCGCGCACCGTCGAGCACCGGCAGCGCGTCGAGAATCCGTTCGCCATAGGTATAGGCGGCGTAGCTTCCGCCGACGGTCGGCACTCCCACGAACAAAAGGAGAAAGACACCGAAGCCAAGCAGCTGCGTCTTGTTCTGCAACGTCGCGCGCAGACTTCGACGGTACTCGACGCGGGCGATGGCGAGGCTCGTATCGAGCGCCGGCCAGTTCATCGGGCCTCCGCCGGCCGCTCGCTCGTCACGTCGAGGAAGACGTCTTCGAGCGAGCGTTCTTCCTCGGCGCGATGGGTGAGTTGCTCGGGTGCATCCTCGGCGACCAGCGACCCTTCGTAGAGCACGCCGACCATGTCGGCGAGTCGCTCGACCACAGGAAGAATGTGCGTCGAGAGGAAGACGGTGGTGCCGCCGTCGGCGAGTTCGGTGATGAGGTCATAGACCGTGCGCGCGGCGCGCGGGTCGAGTCCCGATGTGGGTTCGTCGAGGAAGACCACGCTCGGCTCGTGGACGACCGCCTGAATCAGCGCCGTCTTCTGTTTCATCCCCTTCGAGTACGTACCCACCCGCTCGTTCGCGTCCTCGGCGAGGTCGAGACGCGAAAGCAGCGTCTCGATGCGGTCGTCCCGTTCGACGTCGCGGAGACCGGTGACGTAACGCAGCTGCTCGCGCGCGGTGAGTTCGTCGTACAGCGGCGGCTCCTCGGGCAGAAACCCGATCTCCGAGACCACTTCGTCGCGGTTCTCGATTGAGTGGCCGGCGACGCGGGCCGTGCCGCTCGTCGGGCGCACCAGCGTCGTCAGCATCCGCATGGTCGTCGTCTTGCCCGCACCGTTCGGACCCAAAAACCCATAGACCGACCCGGCAGGCACGGTGAGATCGACATCCGAGACCACGGCCGTCTCGTCGAAGCGCTTCGTCAGGTCCTCCGTTTCGATGGCGGGCGGCATACTAACCAATCAGTCAATCACGGCAAAAACATTTTCATCTGATGCGACCGGCCTGTGAACATCCGCACCGCACCGGCCATCGAACGGGTTTTCATCCACCGGTACGAACCCCCGCTGTGACCGCAACCGAGTGGCAGCGCGCGCTCGACGAGGCCGGCGAACTCGACTCGTCCATCACCGAGCGCATCATCGACACGCACGGCGACCGCGGGGTTCGGGCCATCGAGGCGGTCGCCGAACGGCGCGTCAAGCAGTACCTCGATTTCACCGTCGTGGTGGGCCACACCGACGAGTACGTCGTCGAGGGCGGCGGCTGCACCTGCAAGGACTCGGCCTACAACCTCGATGCCGACGACGAGAGCCAGCGCTGCTGGCACGTCCTCGCCGCCGATATCGCCCGCCGGGTCGGCGCGCTCGACCACCACGAGATGTGGTACTCCGAGGTCCGCGAGTTCCTCTGAAACCCCACCTTTTACTTCGGGGCATCGCGCTTGCTCACTCCGTTCGCTCGCGCTCAACCCCTCGCAAAAATCTGGACCAAAAACTCCCGCTCGCAAACCGTGCGAGCGGCCAACCGCGCTCACTCCGTTCGCGCGGATACTGCACTTTCCGCACCCGACACCGCAACCGCACCGCAGAAGCCCTCGACCACTCACTCCGTTCGTGGTCTCGCCCTTCATCCACCGAGGAATCGCACCCGCCGCTACCGCACCCGTCGCCGCACCGCTGCTACCGCACCGCGGCCGCCACCGCAGCCACACCGCGCGCTATCCGAACATGATGTCGTGGCGGTCCTGTGGCTCGGCCGCTTCGAGGTGCTGGCTCAGGCCCTCGTAGTAGTTCTTGACCTCGGCGGCGAACGTTTCGAGCGGCTCGGTGTCGATATCGAGGTCATAGACCGTGCGCACGCCCTCGATGAGCCGGAGCGCGGCCTCGATGTCCGGTCCTTGACTGTGGACCGGCGTCGTGAGAATCCCGGTGGCGAGGTCGCTTTCCATCCCACGCTGCATCAGACTCGCGTTCACCCCATCGAGGAACCCCTCGGTCATCGGCGGTAGCTCCGCCTCGGAGAGCCGGCGCTCCTGGTAGTCCTCGGAGGCGACGTAGAACACCCGATGGCCGTCCGGCCCGTGCGGAATCGGAATCCCCGACAGCACTGTGACCTCCGAAACGTCGTTCGCTTCCGTCCACTCCAAAAGTGCCGTGCTGAACGCCTCGGCGGCGAAGGGTGGGATGAACAAATCCCCCACCAACACCGTGACGTCGAGACCGTCACGCGAGAACAGTCGCGTGTGATGGCGCGGCGTGCCGTTCTCGAAGGGCGTAATCGTCGGCAGTTGGTCGACGGTGACGTGGCCGCGCTCTTCGAGGTCGAGGTGGTCGACGATATAGTCGACGGCGGTGAGACCGGCGAGACCGAACGTCGAGAACCCGGCGATGAGGGTTTCGGCCGCCGGCTCCGCCTCCTGCTCGACGTGGAACGATGGCCCGTCCAGTGCTGGCTGCTGTGACATACGCCCCCTTCGCCCGGCGGTGTGTTAACCGTTGGCGTCGGGCTGGTGAACCACGGTGGTCGATGGTTTCCGGAACACGAATCACAGTCACCGTACGAAAACCGGCACGCGCGCCGATGTCGTCCGGACTGCGGCGGCGACCCATCCAGAACGGTTTTTCGCTCACGGTGGCTAGGGCGGCCGTGCTCTGCGTTCTCTCGGATACCCACGGCACGGACGGCCATCGCCTCGACGGCTCCCTCCTCGATGCCGTCCGCGAGGCCGAACTGGTCGTCCACGCCGGCGATTTCACGACCGAGCGCGTTCTCGACGCCTTCGAAGCCGAGTGCGCCGACCTCCGGGCCGTTCATGGCAACAACGCCACACCGGCCGTCCGCGAGCGTCTGCCCGGCGAATGCGTTTTCGACCACGATGGTCTCTCCATCGCGCTCACCCACGGCGACGAGCGCGACGAGACTGCATTGGGCCTGTTCGGCCGGCAGGAGGGCGCGGACCTCGTGGTTTCCGGCCACTCACATCAGCCGGGCGTCACCGACACGGGCGACGTCACCCTCCTGAATCCGGGCAGTCACGCCGACCCGCGGTGGTATCGGCCGGCCTACGCGGAACTTGCCATCGAGAAGGGTCACGTCGAGGGGCGGCTCCGCGAGCCTGACGGCGAGGGTTTCGAGGAGTTTCGGGTACGACTGTGAACGGCCCGAAACGGATTTAGGCGGCGGTCGGCTACCGCTCGCATGGCCTTCGGTATCGACCCGGTATTGCTCGCGCTGCTGGCGGTCATCCTGCTGGTATTTTTCGGCTTTTACCTCCTCATCCGGCGCACCGCGACGGCCTTCCGCGAGGGGGCCGAGCGTGGCCGTCGCTAGTTCGTCGCCCGCCTGACGCCCTCGATTGCCTTCTCGATATCGTCGCCATCGACGTCCCAGTGGGTACACAGCCGCACGATGTGCTCGCCGAAGGCCGACGCGCGCACGCCCTCCTCGACAACCCGTTCGACGAACGCCTCGGCTGGCTCTCGGGTCTCGACGAGGACGATGTTCGTGTCGGGCGTGTCGACGCTGAGTCCGTCGATGGCGTCGAGTCCCACCGCGAGCGTCCGGGCGTTTGCGTGGTCGTCGGCGAGACGCTCGACGTTTGCGAGCGCTTTCAGTCCGGGCGCGGCAATGATGCCGGCTTGGCGCATCCCGCCACCCAGAAGCTTCCGGTTGCGGCGTGCGCGGGCGATGAACGCCTCGCTACCGGCGAGCATCGAGCCGACGGGCGCGCCGAGACCTTTCGAGAGACAGAACATTACGGAGTCGATGTTTTCGAGCAGTCGCGGCGCTGGCGTGTCGAGTGCGACGCTCGCGTTGAACAGGCGTGCGCCGTCGACGTGGACAGGGATATCGTGCTCGTGGGCGGCTGCGGCGGCCGCGTCGATCTCCTCGGCGATGATGGCGACGCCACCCCTCCGGTTGTGGGTGTTTTCGAGCGCCAGTAGTCCAGTGCCGGGCCGGTGAGCGCTTCGCTCGACGAATTCCTCGTGAACGTCTTCGGGGCTGATGACGCCGCGCTCGCCGCCGTCCACAGGACGAACTTGCAGTCCTGAGAGCTGGGCGAGACCGCCGACCTCCCAGTTGTAGATGTGGCTCGTGCGCTCACAGAGCAGTTCGCTTCCCCTGTGGGTGTGGGTGCGTGCGGCGATTTGATTGCCCATCGTTCCGGTCGGCACGTAGAGAGCGGCGTCCATGCCGACGGCCGCTGCGGCGCGGGCTTCGAGGTCGTTTACTGTGGGGTCCTCGCCGTAGACGTCGTCGCCGACCTCGGCGGTCCGGGCCGCCTCGCGCATCGCGTCGTCGGGCCGTGTCACCGTGTCGCTTCGGAGGTCTATCACGGTCTCCGTACCGCTCCGGGCGTCAAATACTCCGCGTCATCCTCGCCGTACTCGCCATGTTCCGTCGAACCCGACCCGAAGCCTGCGGGCCGTCACCAGCAGGCACAACCGATAACATCACAAGTCGTGTACTTCGATACGATGGTGGAGTTGGCCACCGAACTGCCCGGACAGTCCCTCTCGGTGAGCGACATCGAGCATCTCCGCGAACGCCCGGGGGTGCGAAGCGTCATCGAACTCCCGACCGGCCGCGAACACCGCCACGACGTGACCAGCACCGCGACCGTCCTCATCGGAACGGAAGTGCTGTATCTCACGCTCGATTCCGACCAGGAGCGGTGGCGTCAGCACGTGTTGGCGCGCAATGCCGACAGACGGGAGCTACTCGAAGCGACGCTCGACCAGCTCGACGGCTCCGGCAACGACACGCCGCCGAACGGTGAGTAGGGACAGAGGGCGAGTTCGACTCGAAACGGCGGCCGTCCTCGTTCGGACTACGGCCGGATGTAGGCGTAGCCGTCGTTCTGTAGCCGGGTGAGTTCGCCGACACCCGACGAGACGGTCTCGACGCCGTCGACGAGGTCCGATTCGTCGAGGTCGAACATGGCGAGCGTGTTCGAACACGCTTTGACCGACACGCCGTCCTCGACGAGTGCTCGCACGCGGTCGCTCTCGTCGCCCTCTTTGGTCACCGGGTCGATACCTTCGGCCTGTGCGAGCACCGCGATGTCGTCCATCTCGATGCTGTCGTCCTCGGTGAGGTTCTCGGCGAGCGTGAGCGCGAGGTCCTGTTCGTCCGCGCTGCCGCCGATGAGGTGAAACACCGTCTTGTTGTCTTCGAGCACGCCTCGGACGAGGGCTGCCAGCGGGGAATATCCATCGTCGTCGGGCACCTTTGCCGCGTTCACTCCGCCGCAACGTCCGCACACGCCTTCATCACGACCTTGCTCAGCGCGGGGTGGGCGTGAATCAGCGTGTTTGCGAGGGCATCGGTACCCAATCCGTGACGGACGGCGGGGGTCACCTCGTGGAGCAGCGTCGAGGCCTCGTGGCCGATGATGTGACAGCCGAGAATCTCATGACTACTGGGGTCGGCGAGCACCTTCACGAACCCCTCGTCGAGTTTCAGCGCCCGGCTCATCGCCGTATCGGTGAAGGCGGCCCGCCCGACGACGTATTCCCGTCCATCGTCTTCGAGCGCCGCCTCGGTCTCGCCGACCGCGCCGATCTGCGGTTCGGTGAAGACCGCGTGCGGCAGGGCGGTGAAATCCGCCTTCCGTCCCTCGTCGCGGGCGACGTTCGCGGTCATGATTTCACCCTCGTAGTCGCCCGAGTGTTTGAACATCCCGTTGTCCGCGATGTCACCCATCGCCCAGACGTTTTCGACGCTTGTCTCCAACTCTTCGTCGGTCGCGATGAAGCCCGCGTCGGTCGTTGCGACGCCCGTCGCGTCGAGGTCGATGCTGTCGGTGTTCGGCCGGCGACCCAGCGCCACGAGCAGTTCGTCGCCCGTCACCTCGATTTCCTCGCCCGCCTCCGATTCGGCGGTCACGGTGAGTTCGCCGTCGGATTCGGTGACTTCGGTGGCGCGATAGCCGGTTCGCACCTCGTGGCGCTCGCGGGCGATGTCGGTGAAGGCTTCGGCGACATCGGTGTCCTCGCGGGAGACGAGCGTGTCCTCCATCTCGATGAGTGTCACGTCGGTGCCGAACGCGTCGAAGTAGTAACCGAGTTCGGCGGCGATGTAGCCGCCGCCGAGCGCCACCAACCTGTCCGGCGGTTCTTCGAGTCGGATGGCGTCGTCGCTGGTCATGAAATCCACATCGTTGAGTCCGTCGATGGCGTCGGGAACCACGGGCGTGCTCCCGGCCGCGATGACGATCCTCTCGCCCGTGTGCGTCTCGCCGCTTGCGGTCTCGATGGTGTGGTCGTCGACGAATCGGGCTTCCTCCTGAAACAGCGTCAGATTGTCCTCCTCGCGTTTGTTCGACTCCTTTCTCGCCGCGGCCTCGGCGAGTTCCTCGTTCACCTCGCGGACGAACTCGCCGAAGTGGACCTCCTCGATGGTGGTCTCGATGCCGAAGTCCGCGGCCGCGCGGACGCTGTTGAGCGTGTTCGCGTGCTGGATGAGCATCTTCGAGGGGTTGCAACCGCGGTTGAGACACAACCCCCCGAGCGGTCCGCGCTCGACGAGTGCGGTCTCCAATCCCGCGTCAGCCGCCGCCGAGGCGACCGTGTTGCCGGTGCCGCCGCCGAAGACGATGCAGTCGAAATCAACCATTGCGAGTTCGATAACGATGGGGACGGATAAATGGCTTCGCCGCGCCCCGAGCGTTTTGTATGCCGAGCACGTAGTCTCTGCGTGGCACAGGACGACATCGATTCGATAACCGGACTGCCCGACGAACTCGACATCGAGGGCGACCTCGCACGGGCCGAACAGCGCGTCTCGATTCGAACCGACGAACGACGCTATGGCAAAGCCATGACCATCGTCGAGGACATCGATACCGAGACGGTCGACGTCTCGGAGCTCGCCTCCGAACTCAAAAGCCAACTCGCCACCGGCGGCACCGTCGACGACGGCCGCATCGAGTTACAGGGCGACCACACCGACCGCCTGCCGGAACTCCTCGAAGACCGCGGGTTCAGCCTCGCGGAGTAACCGCCGGAGTCTGCCACGGCAGGCCAAAGCTACAACTGAATCCCCGTCCTCCGTGGGTACATGGAGCGCACCAATCCGGCCACCGGCGACGAGCTTGACCCCATCGAGGGGCACAGTCGAGAGGACATCGACGCCGCGCTCGCCGCCGCGGACGATGCCTTCGAGGAGTGGCGCGAGGTGCCAATCGGCGAGCGCCAGCGACTCATCGGCAACGCCGCCGACGTGCTCCGCGCAAACAAGGACGAATACGCCGAGTTGATGACCCGGGAGATGGGCAAACCCATCGACGGGGCCGTCGCGGAGGTCGAGAAATCGGCGTGGGCCTGCGAGTATTACGAAGAGAACGCCGACGAACATCTCCAGGACGAGGTCATCGGCAGCGACCCCGAGACGAAGACCTACGTCTCCCACGAGCCGCTCGGCCCGGTGCTGGCAGTGATGCCGTGGAACTACCCGTTCTGGCAGGTCTTCCGGTTCATCGCGCCCCACATCACCGCCGGCAACGTCGGTCTCCTGAAGCACGCCTCGAACGTCCCGGGCGTCGCCCAAGCCATCGAGGACGTCATGCTGGAGGCGGGTTTTCCTGAAGGAGTCTTCCAGTCGCTCATCATCCGTTCGGACCCAATCGAGGACATCATCCGCGACGACAGATTGGCGGCCGTGACGCTCACCGGCAGCGAGGCCGCGGGCCGGGCGGTCGCCGAGACGGCGGGCAGCGAAATCAAGAAATCAGTGTTGGAACTCGGCGGCAACGACCCGTTCGTGGTGCTCGACGACGCCGACGTCGAAACCGCCGCCGCCGTCGGTGCGGGCGCGCGCACCCTCAATTCCGGGCAGTCCTGTATCGCCGCCAAACGCTTCATCGTCCACGAGGACGTCCACGACGAGTTCGTCGAGCAGTTCGTCGCCGAGATGGATGCCCTCACCGTTGGCGACCCGACCGAGGAGCAGACCGACATCGGCCCGCAGGCCCGTGAGGACCTCATGGACGACCTCCACGACCAAGTCGAACGCACAGTCGAAGCGGGCGCGACCTGCGAACTCGGTGGCGAACCGCTTGAGCGAGACGGCTTTTTCTATCCGCCGACGGTGCTCACCGGGGTACCGCGCGACGCGGCGGCGGCCAACGAGGAAGTGTTCGGTCCCTCGGCTTCGGTCTTCGAGGTCGGTAGCGAGGAGGAGGCCATCGACCTCGCCAACGACATCGACTACGGACTCGGCGCATCGGTCTGGACCGACGATCTGGACCGCGGCGAGCGCTTCGCCCACGCCTTCGAGGCCGGGATGACCTACGTCAACCAACTCGTGAAATCCGACCCACGACTCCCTTTCGGCGGCGTCAAGGACTCGGGCTACGGCCGTGAACTCGCCAAACGGGGCATCCGCGAGTTCGTCAACGAGAAGACCGTCTGGGTGCAGTCGGCCGACGAGCACTGACGAGCCTCGAAAGGGTTTTTCGTCGTGCGTACAATATTCCATACGAATGACGCTCCCCATCGACCCGACCGAACTCGATGACGAGGACGTCGGGGTGAAGCGGACGACTCTCGATATGGACCACGAAGAGGCTGTCGAGCACGTCCGCGAGACCTTCACCGACGCCGGTTTCGGGATTCCCGTCGAGTTCTCGCCGTCGGAGTTGCTCAACGAGAAAGTCGATGCCGGCCGCGACCCCTACTATGTGCTCGGCGCGTGCAATCCCGCCATCGCCGACCGCGCGCTCGACGCCACCGACAAGCGGATGGGTGGACTGTTCCCGTGCAACGTCGTCGTCTGGGAAGCAGAACCGGGTGTGCAGACCGTTTATCACGTCTCAATCATGCGCATCGCCCGCCTCGTCGGGATGGCTCCGGACGACGAGGAAATGGCTGGCATCATCGAAGACACCGGCGACCTCGCCGACGAGGCCTTCGAGGCGCTCTGATGGGTCATCACACCTTCGATATCGACGGCGCGGACAAGCTGGAAGAGGCCGAGCGGCGCTATCGGTACGTCTCCAGCGAGGAGTTGCTCTGGGCACTCGCACCCACGTCCGGGGACACGATTGCGGACCTCGGCAGCGGCACGGGGTTCTTTACCGACGACATCGCCCCGCACGCCGACACGATGTACGCGGTCGACGTTCAGGGGGCGATGCACGACTACTACGAAGAGAAGGGAATGCCCGAGAACGTCGAGCCGGTAACGACCGGCATCGAGGCGTTGCCCTTCGAAGACGATTCTATCGACGCCGCCTTCTCGACGATGACCTATCACGAGTTCGCGAGCGACGACGCGCTCGCCGAAATCCATCGCGTGCTCGCTCCCGATGGACGCCTCACTATCGTCGACTGGAGCGCGGCGGGCACCGGCGAGAACGGCCCGCCGCTCGACGAGCGCTACACCGTCGAGACCGCTGTCGAAAACCTCCGCGACCACGGCTTCGCCGTCGATCACGCATTCACGCGACCGGAAACCTATCTCGTGGTCGCCACCGCCGAGTAGTCAGCCGAGCTGGTCGGCGACCACGGCGTCGGCACGCTCGACGAATCGCTGCTCGTGACCCTTCGGAATCGTGGCCCCCGCAGCCACGTCGTGACCGCCGCCGTCACCGCCGAGCGCTCGCGCGACCTCGCCCATCACCGTCGAGAGGTCGAGACCCGCCCGGACCAACCGGTGGGTGCCGCGCGCCGAGACCTTGCTTTCGCTCTCGCTTTTGGCCGCAAAGGCGATGACCGGCCGGTCGCCACGCAGTGCGTCCGTGCCGAGCGCCATCCCGGCAACGATGCCGACGATGGTCTCGCGGATGCGGTCGCCGGCATCGAACCACTGGACGTGCTCGCCCTGCGTGACGCCCTCGCGTTTCACCCAGTCGAGACCCGTCGCGAGGTTCTTCCGGTGGTTCGTGAGCAGCGTTCTGGCCTCGTCGAGCGCCCCGCCGCGGTCGCCGCGACAGACCGCAAGCCCGACGTCGGCCCGCTCGTAGCGCGCGGTCGCGTTGAGCAGCGTCGCAAACTCGCTTGCGTCGCGCAGCTCCGTGCCCTCCTGTTCACCTGTGAGCGTGTAGGTCGTCCCGACGAGGTCGTCGATGCGGTTCGCGGGGACGCCGCGCGCGACCGCCCGCTGCAACAGCGCGCTCGCCACTTCCTGTCGCTCGTCGCTCGTCAAATCGACCCAGCGCCGCCAGCCCCTATCACTTTCGAGGTCGATGTCGAGGTCCGAGAGAAGGCCGACCGCGCCGCGCTCGCTGCCCGAGATGCCGGGAATCCGGACGTCGTTGGCGTATTCGAGGAGTTTCGGCAGCGGACGGCTCTGCTTGCCGTAGAGCGCGAGGTCGGTCGTCTCGGCGAGCACACCCGCTTCGACGCCCTCGGCGACGATCTCTCGATTTGCGCCGACGAGTTCACCGCTTGAGTCTTGCATGTCGCCGACCGCGCCGACGACCGCCAGCGCCGCCAGATCGCGGTTGTCCGCTTGCGGTTCGTCGCTTCGCTCCCCTCCGCTCGCTCTCTCCGAGGCACGTAGCGCCTCGCTACCCAACGCCCGCGCGAGGACGTAGGTGGTTCCGGCTCCCGATAGCTCGGTCGCGCCGTTGAGTCCCTCAAGCAGGGGGTTCAGGTGGAACTCGGTCTCGGCGTCGGCCGGCTGGTGGTGGTCGGCGATGACCGGCGTGAACGCGCCCGCCGCCTCGTGGTCGGTGATGATATCGAGCTGGCCGCTGCCGAAATCGGTGAAGAGCACGGTATCGAAATCCGTCTCGGCGATGCGTTCGAGTGCGTCGTCGTCGAGCTGTTTCTCGAACACAGTTTCAAAGCGGATGTCGGCGCGAGAGAGCGCCTCGGCGGCGATGGCCGCGCTCGTCAGTCCGTCGGCGTCGATGTGCGAGGCGAGCAGCACCCGCTCGGCGCGAGCGAGGCGCTCGGCGCAGGCCATCGCGCGCGCGTCGAGCGCTGGAATCGGTCCACCCATCGTCGTCGGGTACGGCACAATCGTGTTTAAACCTCCGGACCGAGCTGTGGACACGCAAAATTCGACTGGCGGCCGTGCGCGCGGTCACGCCTCCGGCGCGACTCGTGCAAGGTCTGCGCGAGCTCAGCGAGTGCAGGCTCGTCAGAGTGGTTCGGAAGACGCTACGCGTCTTCTGTCATCACGGAAAAGCTTCGCTCTTCCGGACGACTTCGCTCTGACGGTGGATGAGCGAACGAGCGAAGTCGTTCGAAAGGCGCGCAGCGCCTTTCGTGATGACGAGACGCCGGAGGCGTCTCGAACCACGAACGAGCGAATCGGCTGGGGAGGGTGTGGCCGCCGCGGTGCGTGGCGGTCGTCCGCGGTTTCACTACGAACGAAACGGTGGCAAGACCCGCCCGCTGAATCGCGATGCAGTCGATCTCGTCGCCTACTCCGACAACTGCCCGACGGTCTCGCGCGCGAGCGTCTCGAACGAGGCGGTTTCTGGGACGACGTCGACGCTGATGCCCTCGCGCTCGGCGGTCGTCCGCGTCGGCTCGCCGATGGCACCCACGACCGCGCCGTTCAGCCCGGCGACGGCGGCCTCGCGCACGCCCCGCTCGACGGCGGCCGCGAGGAAGTTTTCGACCGTGAGCGAGGAGGTGAACAGCGCGCCCGCGAGATCGCCGCTCGCCGCCAGCGCGGCCGACTTCCCTGTCTCGGGCGGGCGGCGCAGCTCGTAGAGGACCGTTTCGTGAACGTACGCACCGGCGCGTTCGAGCCCGTCGGTGAGCGTCGGCGAGCCGTGCGTGCTCCGGGCGACCTCACAGCGTGCGCCCGCGATCTCGTCTTCGAGGTCGGCGACCAGTCCCGTCGAGGAGAACTCAGCCGGCACGCGGTCGACCTCGTAGCCCGCCGCGCGCAGCGCCGCCGCCGTGGCGTCGCCGATGGCACACAGCACGCCATCGGACTGCCAGCCCGCTGCCGCGGCGATCTCGACGCCGGTTTTGCTCGTGAGCACGGTGTAGTCGGCGTCGGTCCGCGGCGTCTCGCCCGTGGCTTCGACCGCGAGCATCGGGTCGAGAACCGGCTCGACGCCGAGCGATGCGAGCAGCTCGCCCGCGCGTTCGAGGCGCTCGTCGTCCGGCCGGAAGGCGGCGACGTTCATCACTCGGCCTCCCGGAGCTGTTCGCGCTCGCCAACGACCTGTCCGATGACCGTGACCGCGGGCGGTTCGATATCTTCGCGCTCGGCGACATCGACGATGGTTTCGAGCGTTCCCGTCGCCACCCGCTGGTCGGGTCGGCTCGCGCGCTCGACGAGCGCGACCGGGGTTTCACCACTCATCCCTGCCTTCCGCAGCGCTGCGGTGTAATCGGGGAGCTTGCCGACACCCATCAGGACGACGATGGTACCTCCGGTGGCGGCGAGCGCGTCCCAGTCCACGGCCGATTCCGCTTTCGTGGGGTCCTCGTGACCGGTGACGAACGACACGGTCGAGGCGTGTTCGCGGTGGGTCGTGGGAATACCGGCGAGTGCGGGCGCGGCGAGTGCCGAGGTGACGCCAGGCACGACCTCGAAATCGACGCCGTGGGCGGCGAGGTGGGCCATCTCTTCGCCACCGCGGCCGAAGACGAACGGGTCGCCACCCTTCAATCGCACCACCTGCTTTCCGTCGTTGGCGAGTTCGACCAGCCGCTCGTTGGTGTACTCCTGACTGGTGCGGTCGCCGCCGGCGCGCTTGCCGACGTCCTCGCGTTTGTCCTCGGGAATCGTATCGAGGATATCGGGACCCGGCAGTTTGTCGTGGAGCACCACGTCGGCCGCGTCGATGCGCCGGCGCGCCTTTATCGTGAGGAGTTCGGGGTCGCCCGGACCGCTGCCGACGAGGGACACAGTACTATTCATTCGGCTCGTTTCGCCTCCCCCTCGGTCTCGCGGGCCTGTGCGATGAGGTCGGCCGCGCCTTCCTCGGCGAGGTCGGCGGCGAACTCGCTGGCGGCCTCGGGATGGCGCTCGACGGGAAGGTCCCGCGTCGCGCTCACCTCCTCACGACCGTCCTCGCTCAGCACGCGGACTGCCGTGTGGACGTACTCGCCTTGGACGACCGCGTACGCGCCCATCGGGGCGACGCAGCCACCGCCGAGTTCCTCCAGAATCACGCGCTCGACGGTCGTCTCGACGCGCGTGCGTGGGTGGTCGATTGCTTCGTTGACCGTCCCGGCGAGCGCGCCGTCGGGGGCAGTCACCGCGAGCGCGCCCTGTCCGGGGGCCGGGACGAATCTCTCGGGAGGGAGTTCCTGCATATCGAGTCCGCGCTTCAATCCTGTGCGTTCGAGTCCCGCCGCCGCGAGCACGATGGCATCGAACTCTTCATCCACTTCGCGTTCGAGCGCTCGCCGCTCGATTTCGCGCAGGTCGTCGAACCACTCCTGTGGCGTGCGCTCGAACTCGTCATCACCCTCCTCGTCGGCTTCCATCCGTTTTTCGTGCTCGCGCTGGCGATGCGGTGCGAGGAGTTTCTCGATGCGGGTATCGACGTTGCCCCTGAGCGGTTCGATATTCAGGTCGGAGCGGGCGGCGAGCGCCTCGGCCTTCCGCCGGAGGCTCGACGTGCCGACGGTCGCGCCCTCCGGGAGTTCTTCGAACCTCGTGCCGTCGGGTGTGACGAGCACGTCGCCCGGGGTCGCCCGTTCTGGCACGCCCGCGACGACCAGTTCGTCCATGCCTTCGGTCGGAACGTCCTTCATCGAGTGAACGGCGGCGTCGCAGTCACCATTCAGAACCTCCTCGTCGAGCGCGCGAACGAACGCCCCCGTTTTTCCGAGGCGATGGATGAGTTCGTCGCGTATCTGGTCGCCGGTGGTCTCGACTTCGACGAGTTCGACCGTCCGACGGCGCGATTCGAGACGCTCCTTGACGCCGGCGGCCTGCCGGCGCGCGAGGTCCGACCCCCGCGTCGCCAGCCTGATGGCTCCCTCGTGTGTGCTCATGCCCACACTCGGGTGGCTGGGTTCATACCCCCTTCGAGAGGCGGCTCGCGCATCGGGGCCATCGGTGAACTGGCTGCCGGCGCTGCCGCCGGCCGGCGGCGGTTGCGGTGCGGTGGCTGCGCGGTTGCGGTTCCTCGGTGGATGAAGGGCGAGCGAACGAAGTGAGCGAGGGCTTCTGCGGTGCGGTTGCGGAAAGTGTAGCATCCGCGCGAACGGAGTGAGCGCGGTTCGCCGCTCGCGCGGTTTGCGAGCGGGAAGTTTTTAGCGTAGCTTTTTGCGAGGAGTGGTTCGCGCGAAGCGCGAACCCGACGAAGTAAAAAGGTACTACCACGGCTCGCTCTTCAGGCCGGCGCGGTAGGCGACGACGTTCGCGGTGACGTGAAACAGCGGCGTCAGGACGAGGACCACTGCGAGCACGCCGGGCGTGAACGTCGCGGTGAACCACGCGGTGGCGGCGAGTGCGGTGAGCGCAAGCGCACCCAACAGGAAGTCGAGTTGGTCGAGACCCGGAAACGCGGCCCCGCGCGAGCGACCCGTGCGCCGCTTGAGAAAGGAGGCGAGGGTGTCGCCGAGTATCGCCCCGAGGGGAAGTGCGACGATGGCGGCTGGCGGAAACGTCGGCAGCACCAGCCCGGTCGCGGTCACGACTGCGGGGGCGATACCGTTGAGGGCAAGCGCGAGCGTTATCCCGGCGAGCGTGCCGGCGGCCGCCCCGCGCCACGTCTTGCCGTCACCGAGGACGCGCGCGTCCTCGAGCGTTCGCCCGGCGTCGATGGGTCGACCACCACCCAAAAGCACGGCGGCGTTGTTCGGGACGTACGCCGGCAGCATCGTCCATATCGCGACGGCGACCGTCTCGACGAGAGTCACGGGTGGAATTCGACACGGGGCGGTCTTAATCGTCCGGTTTCGCCGCGCGAACGACAGTTCTTTGCCACCGTCGGCAAAAGTTGCGCGCATGATTCCGCCGATTGCGAGCCGGTTCGTCGCCGGCGAGACCGAGCGCGACGTCCTCGCACACGCCCGTGCGCTCGACGCCGAGGGTATCAATAGCATCTGTAATCTCCTCGGCGAGCACTACGACAGCCCCGAACCGGCCGCCGAGGACCGCGAGGCCTACTGTTCGCTCATCGAGGGCATCGGCGAGGCGGGTCTCGATGCTTCGGTCTCGGTCAAACCCTCACAGCTCGGTCTCGGCGTCTCCGAGGAGTGCTTTCGCGCGAACCTCGAACGTGTCGTCGAGCGGGCGGCCGAACACGGGGCGTTCGTCTGGCTCGACATGGAGGACCACACCACGACCGACGCGACCCTCGACGCCTACACCGACCACGTCGACGAGTACGAGGACCTCGGCGTCTGCGTGCAGGCGAACCTCAAGCGCACGCCAGAGGACCTCCATCGGTTGGCCGACCATGCGGGGAAGGTGCGGCTCGTGAAGGGGGCCTACGACGAACCCGCCGAGGTCGCCCATCGGGAGAAATCGCGCGTCGACGAGGCCTACCGGGAGTGTCTGGACGTCATGTTCGCGGAGTTCGACGGCGGCATCGCGGTCGGTAGCCACGACCCCACGATGGTCGAGTATGCCAAAGACCTCCACGACACCCACGGCACCGATTTCGAGATACAGATGCTGATGGGCGTCCGCGAGGACGCCCAACGCGACCTCGCCGAACAGTACGAGGTCCACCAGTACGTACCCTACGGCGACCGGTGGTTTGCGTATTTCTATCGCCGGATGCTGGAGCGCCGGGAGAACCTCCTCTTTGGGCTGCGCGCGCTGGTCGGTCGGTAGGTCGTCTCGACCCGCACGGGGCGACGGGCGTGCTCGGTCCCCGAGTTCGCCGGCAGTATGATAACGCTCGGGGAAATCATACGAGCCAATGGTCTCGTGGAAGCGCGATGCAACCCGTGGACTGGTCGTACTCGTGCCCATCATCGTCACCCTCTACGTGCTCGCCTTTATCTACAACACCATCGCCAGCCTGCCCTTCATCGAGGGCATCCAGCCGGCCATCGTCCGCGTGCCGCTCACGCTCGTGGTGTTCGCCCTGCTGGTCTTCGGCGTCGGCTACCTGATGCGCACCGCGAGCGGCCCGCTCGTGGAGGGGGCCATCGACGACGTGATGAACAGTCTGCCGGGGCTGCGGGTGGTCTACAACGCCTCGAAGATGGCGGTCGAAACCGCGGTCACGGGCACCGCAGACCTCCAAACGCCCGTGAAACTCGAAACGTGGAACGGCCTGCGGATGACGGCGTTCAAGACCGGCAAGCGAACCGACGACGGCCGCGACGTGCTCTTTTTGCCGACCGCCCCGAACATCACCACCGGGTTCGTCGTCGAGGTCGCGCCCGAGGAGTACGAGGAGACCGACGAGCGCGTCGAGGACGCCCTCACACGGGTCCTCAGCGCCGGGTTCGGCGAAACCAACGACACAGGCGTCCCTATCGACGTCGACGACGAACCGTTGTATCGCCGGCAGGAATCGCGCTGAAGCGATGATTCACACCGAACGGCAACAAAGCGCTGTCGCACCGTTTATCCCCTCTCCATTCGACCCGAGTGCATGACCGAGACGGAACTCATTACGGCGCTGCGGGACGCAGATGCGGTCGAGTTCGGCGAGTTCGAACTCTCTCATGGGGGTACGAGCGACTACTACGTCGACAAGTACCGCTTCGAGACCGACCCGGGCTGTCTCTCGCTCATCGCCCAGTCGTTCGCGGCACGGCTCGACGACGAGACCCTCGCGGGCGTCGCGCTCGGGGCAGTGCCCTTGGTGGCCGTGACGAGCGTCGAAACCGGCTCGCCCTACGTCATCGCCAGAAAGGAGAAAAAGGAGTACGGCACGGGCAACCGCATCGAGGGCGACTTCGAGGACGGCGAGCCGGTGGTCGTCATCGAGGACATCGCCACCACAGGAAAAAGCGCGCTCGATGCGGTCGAAGCGCTCCGCGAGGCGGGGGCAAGCGTCGAGCGCGTGCTCGTCGTCGTCGACCGCGAGGAGGGCGCACGCGAGACCCTCGCCGAGGCGGACGTCGAACTCGATGCGCTGGTCACCGCCACCGAACTGCTCGCCGACGAGTGAGTGCCCGCGACGCCAATCGCAAGCGATTCAACCGATGGGATACCCTGAACGCGTATGGCTTCGCTTCCGCCGCGGCGCTGGCTGCTCCGTGGGGCGCTCGCGCTCGCCGTCGGCGCGTTGGTGCTCGCGGCGGCCGTCTCGGCGGCCACCTACGAACCGACGAACCTCGGTCCCGGAACGGTCGACTCGCCCGCAAACGGCTCGACGGTCGTGAGCGTACAGGGGTTCCATTTCCAAGGAATCGGTAACGGAAAGAAACCGGCCCGGCTCGTCTCTGCGGGCCCGCGCGGAACAACCGACTGGGTACACAACGGCTCCGAGCAGGGTGCACGCTGGTTCTACGATGTCGACCCGCTGTCGAACGGCAACCTGCTCGTGACCTCCACGGTACCGGGCGACACCGTGGTGTACGAATTCGACCCGGAAAACCGCACCCGCGTCTGGAGCCAGCGATTCGACGCCGAGGACACCCACGACGTGGACCTCATCAACGGCGACCAGCTGCTAGTGGCGAACATGCGTCGGACGAACGATTCGGGGGTTCCGAACGACCGGCTGTTCGTCTACGACCGCAGCGAGGACCGAATCGTCTGGGAGTGGACGTTCCGAAAACACTTCCCGGAATCGACCGACGGTGGCTACTCCGCGGATTGGTCGCACGTCAACGACGTCGACAAGGTCGGTGAGGGCAAATACCTCGCCTCGCCGCGGAACTTCGACCAAGCCATCGTCGTCGACCGCGCGAGCGGGAACGTCACGATGCGCCTCGGCAGCGACGGCAACCATTCACGACTGTTCGAACAGCACAACCCCGACTACCTCGAAGGTCCCAACGGCACGCCCACGATACTGGTGGCCGACTCCGAAAACGACCGCGTGGTCGAGTACGCACGGACGGGTCCCGGCGAGTGGAATCGGACGTGGGAACTCTCCGGTGGGTTCAACTGGCCGCGCGACGCCGACCGCCTTCCCAACGGCAACACCCTGATTACGGACACGCTGAACCAGCGCGTGCTCGAAGTCACGCCGAGGGGAGAGGTCGTCTGGGAATATTACGCGCCGTGGGCACCCTACGACAGCGAGCGCCCGAGCGCCGCCAACACGTCCGTGAGTCAGAACGCCTCGGTCGGTGGCTCACACGGTCCGACGGTCGCCGAGATGAACGCCACGGGCAGCTACACCCTCTCGGGCAGTTCCGAGAGCGGTCTCGCCACCCAAACGAGCTTTTCGACGTGGGTCGCGGCGACCGCGGCGGGCACGCCCGTCCAAGACATCGTCCAGCCGGCCGCCGAGCGCTACTCCCATATCGTCCCGTTCGTCCGCCCGGTCTGGCTGTCGAGTTGGGCCTTCGCGGCGCTCGTCGGCGCGCTCGCCCTCGCGCTCGTCTGGGCGCTCGGCGAAATCATCTATCAGCGCCGCCACATCCGCCGGCGGGTCGGACGGACACTTCCCTGAGCGGTTCTGTGTGCTTCCCACACTATCGTGGCGTTCTTGAGGCTCGCACCCGTACCATCGGTGATGTCGAACCTCGAACTCTACGAGCTCGAAGGCTGTCCGTACTGTGCGAAAGTGAAGGACAAACTCGCCGACCTCGACCTCGACTACGAATCGCACATGGTGCCGAGTTCCCACGACGAACGCACCGAAGTCGAGGCGGTCAGCGGCCAAACCGGTGTGCCGGTGCTCGTCGACCCCGACCACGGCGTCGATGGCATGAACGAATCCGACGACATCGTCGCCTACCTCGACGAGACCTACGGCGACGCCGCGGCCTGAGGAAAACGGCTCTTTCGTTGTCCTGCTCGTCGATAGCGCCGCTTCTCAGTCGAAGTAGCCTTCGTCTTCCAGACCGGCCATGACGTCGTCGACGAGCGGGTCGACGTCCTCGTAGGGGAACTCCTGCCGGCCGCCGGCCTGTGAGTTGAGTTCCATCGCGGTGAAGCTCACGTCGCCGGACTCGAAGGTGGTCGATGGCCCGTTGGGAAGTGCCGGCACGAGGTCCATCGGACTCGATACGGGGTAGTCCGCGCCCTCGAAGCCGTCGTGGAGTTGCTGTCTGATTTCGTCTTTGTCGGACATCGCAGGCGGATAGTGGTGCCTTCGAGCCGTAGCTCTGTGGCCGCTCATACGGTGGGATTTATAACTATTCGCGCGCGCCGTCCATAACTCGCCGGTCGCCTTACTCAAGAAAACAGCTGTTCCATCAGCTTGGCTTCGGCCTTGCGGAGGTGCTCGTCGACCGTCGACCCCGAGAGGTCGAGCGCGGCCGCGATGTCGGCGTGGGTCGTTTCCCGGGGGATTTCGTAGTAACCCAGCCCGAAGGCCGTCTCGATGACCTCGCGCTGACGGTCGGTGAGCGCGGCCACCAGCAATTCGTCGGTTTCGCCGTCGCCCAGCCGCTCGACCGAACAGGTCGTCCCATCGGGGAGGCACTCCATCGCACGCTTGACCATCGCGGACGTGCCGATGACACTCAGGCGTAGTCCGCGAGCGGTGACCGCGACCGGCGGGTCGACGAGCAACCCCTGTTCGAGGAAGCACCGCTCGAACGTCTCTAGAACGCCGTCGACGCGGAGATACAGCTCGAACGTTCCCTCGTGGTCACCGATAACGTCGTAGTCGAGCACGTCCGAGCGCTCGTCGAGCACCCCAGAGAGGGTGGTTTCGTCGCCCCGTAGCCGGTAACAGAGCAGGCTCGTCCCTCCGTGGCTCTGGATATGGCTCAACGACTCCCGACTGCACTCCGGCGTGTCGGCGAGCGCGTCGTCGACGGGGTGGACGAGTCCGCGTCCCGGTCGGAGCGAGAGCGTGAATCGTCGGACGTGCGTTTCCCCCGCGGTCGATTGCCGCACGGGTCAGTTGTACGCGCTCTGTCCGGTGAGTTCCTTCCCGACGATGAGCTTCTGGATCTCGGTGGTGCCGTCGGGGATGGTCATGACGCGGGCGTCGCGGTAGTAGCGTTCGAGTCGGTTTTCGGTCTTCAGGCCCTCGCCGCCGTAGACCTGCAGTGCATCGTCGGTCACGTCCTTGCAGGTCTCTGCGGTGTAGCCCTTCGCCAGCGAGGACATCAGACGGGCGTCCTCGCTGCCGTCTTCGAGTAGCTCCGCCGCGCGCCGCGAGAGCTGGCGGGAGGTTTCGAGACCGGCCTTCATGTCGTAGAGCTTCTCGGTGACGAGTTGGTGTTCGGCGATGGGCTTGCCGAAGGTCTCGCGGTCGGTCGCCCGCTCCATCGCGGCGTCGAAGGCGGCCTGCATGATGCCGACGGACATGAACGACATCCCCGTGCGCATGAACGAAAAGGTCGCGTTCAGCGGTTTCTGGTCGAAAAATAACTGTGTGACGCTCTCGGGGAACGGCACGATGTCGTTCATGTCGTTGCCCGCCATGATGGCGTTCGAGAACATGTTCGAGAGTCGGTTGCCCTCGGGTACGCGCACGTCCTCGAAACTGATGCGGGCGTTCGAGACGCCCTTCCAGCCCATCTTGTCGAGTTCGCGCGTCTCGAAGGAGTTGTTCTCCCTGTCGACCATGAACATGTCCGAGGCCCCCGTCGAGTCGTCGTGGGCGACCACGAGCACGCAGTCGGCGTAGTGGGCGTTGCCGACCCACGTCTTCTCGCCGCTGATGAGGAACTCGTCGCCGTCCTTTTTCGCGACGGTGTTCGGTCGGGCCGTGTCGCTGCCACCCTCGGGTTCGGTGACTGCAAGCGCCGACAGGCAGTCGCCGTCTTCGAGTTTCGGCAACATCGCCTCGCGGGTCTGCTCGGAGGCGAACTGGACGAACAGGGCAGGAAACGACATCATCACGCCCACCAGCAGGCTCGGCCACGTGTAGCTGATTTCCTCGGCGGCGATGGTGAAGTTCCAGACGTCGCCGAAGAAGTTGGGCGCGGTCTCGGGGTCGAAACCGACGCCGAGTTCGTTCAGGTCGCTGATGTAGCCCATCAGTTCCTCTCTGTCCATCGGACCATCCCTGTCCGATTCGTCGACGATTGGGTCGATGGTGTCGTCGAGGTACTCCCGAAGGTCCCCGCGAAACGCCCGCTGCTCGTCGGTTAGCTCCATCTCACTCGGGCACCTGTTCGGAGAGGCTGTTCATGATGGGCGCGAGCTTCGTGCCCTTCTGCACAGGCCCGTCCATCTCGTACTGTTGCTGCATGAACCCTTGAATGGGGTCCACATTCCCAGTAATGAGGCCCACCAAGACGTCGGCGGGACCGGTGATGGTGATGTCGGCGTCGTCGAGTTGGCCCGCCCCGCCGGTGATGAGTTCCTCTTCTTTCTTGACTTCGAGGTGGCCCTCCATCGGGCAGTCGTCGGCCTCGAAATTGGTGGTGATATCCTCGTTGATCTGCTCTTTGACCTCGGGGTTCTGTTCGACCATCACGCGCATCCCCGACCAGAGTAGCTCCTGGAACTGGTCGGCGGTCTCGGGGTTCTCCGAGACAAACGAGGCGATGTCCATCTCCTCCATGCGCCCAAGAATGCTGGCCATCACCTGTGGGTGCTCGCGCACGAGCTCGTCGGTCTGGCCCTCCATATCGGCGAGGATTTCCGGAAGGTCGTCTTCGAGTTGGTCTTGGTCCTGTTCGAGCGAGTCCTCGATTCGCTGGATGAGTTGGTCGTCTGGCATTGGGTGGTCCGTGTCGGCGTCGCGGCCGACGTGTTACCGGGAATGGACGGGATGGCAATGGGCTTGCTTCGCCGTATAACTGGGTGTTTATGTACTACGGGGGAGCCGCGGGTCAGAAGAGAAACCGCGATTCGGTATCGGCGGCGATGTCGGTCAGCCGCACGGCGGCGTCGGAATACTGAAGGATTTTCTGCATATCTCCGTCGAGGTCCATCACGCCGCCCATGAGCTGGTCGATGATGCCCGCCTCGCCGCCGACGAGGTCCTTCCAGTCGTCGTACTCGCCGGTGATGACGAACCCGTATCCCCGTTCGTCGAGGCTCGTGATGACGTCGACCCCCCGGCACTCGGTGTCGTAGAGGTCGATGTACGCGTACACGGTGTCGCCGTCGACGATGTACTGGTCGACCTGCTCGATGAGGTCGACCAGCAGCGGCGGGACCTCTACTTCGAGTGCGGGCCACATCCAGTCGGCGATGTCGTCGAGCGATACCGCCATCAACTCGTCGTGGGCGGCCTCGCGGACGTCGCCGTCGCGGGCTTCGATGGCCGATTTGACGTCGTCGGGTGCGGCCGTGACGATGTCGTCTATCCGCTCGTCCGGGAGGCCCTCGAACGTCTCGTCTATCAGGTCGACGATCTCCCCGGGAAGGTCGGCGACCGTTCGTTCGGCGAGCGGCACATCGGTAATGTGAAAGATGAACGCGCCGTCGAAGTCGACCCCCCAGCCCTCGCTTTCGGCGGCGTACTCCTCGTCGGCATTGATCGCCTCGTGGTACTGCTGGAGCCACGGCTCGGTCGGAAAGAACTGCTCGGTTGCGTATCCTTGGATACTCATAGTTGTCTGACCCGTTCGCGGCGTCGTCACCGACACCACGGTGGCGTGTTGTGAGTTGGCATCTATCGCAATCAGCGTACTGCCGCCCATTACAGCCTATACATAAGAACCGTCCCCGCGCCATACCAGTATAAATAGCCGGCTATCGGGGCACCAATGCTTATCCCCGAGGGTATGATGCTCCCGACATACAGCATGACGGAGTGGTTCCCATCGCGCGAGTGGCTCGCCGCGTACCGGACGGCGCTGAACGACAACGAGCGGTATCGAGACGCCAGCGAGGGCTGGGGTGTCGATTTCGCGGGGGATTTCGTCTTCGAAATCACCGACGTTCCGACCGAAACCACCGTCGAGGACCTCCCCGAGGAGCTCTCCGACGACCTTCGTGAAAACCTCCAGTCGCTGTCCGGCGAGCGCGTCGAGGACCTCCTCGCCGACGCGCCATCGGCGCTCGAAGACCGACTGGCCGACCAGCAGGGCGACGACCACGACCGCCTCGTCGCGGCGGTGCTACAGATGCCCATCGCCGAGGCCCCTGCCGTAACGTTCCCGGCGCTCCGCGAGGAGTTCCCCGACGACCTCGATGACCTGCTCGACCAACTGGAGCAGTACCTCCACGACGACACCATCCATGCGTACATCGACCTCTACGACGGCGAGTGCCGCGAGACCGAGGTGCTTGCCGACCCGGGCGCGCGCGACCCCGGCTTCCGTATCGCTGGACCGTACGAAAACTGGAAGGACCTCCTGGAGGGTGCGGACGTGATGGAATCCATCTTTTCCGAGGACCTCGAACTCGACGGCTCGACGACCACGATTTTGCCCTACAGCGAGGCCGCACAGGAGTTGGGCGATACCGCTGGCCGAGTCGAGAGCCGGTATCTATTTTAAACACCGCGTATAGCAGGAACAACCGTCATACTTGTTCCCCGTTGTGTGTGGGTATGGCACAGCCAGCCGAACCGACCTACACCGGCCAGCGCATCGATACCGGGGACAAGTGGTATCAGCTGTTCCAGAAAGGCGTCGAGCTGGGAACGTGGAACGTCGAGAAGCTGTTCGACGAAATCGGCTTCGAGCAGGACAAAGAGACGTGGAAGTCACTCGAACCGAACGAGCGCGACCAGATTCGCTATTTGCTTTCGGGATTCCTCGACGGCGAGACCGAAGTCGCCGGCGACGCCGCCACGAACCTCTCGCGGGCGATGGGTGCCGATTGCTTGGAGGGCAACCGACAGAAGGAGATGTACATGACGATGCTCACGCTGACCGAGCACAAGCACACCCAGTTCCTCGATATCTACATGAACGAGGTGATGGACGACCAGGACAACTACACCGAACTCGACCCGCGGCGCGGAACGCGCGTCCCAATCGTCCAGACGACAGGACTGGGCGAGGTGTTCGAACACCAAGGACTCCTGACCGCCAAAGCCGCCCAGACGAAGGACCCGGTCGACATCGCTCGCGCGGCGACCAACTATCACATGAACGTCGAGGGCATCCTCGCGCGGGTCGGCTCCACGGCGATAAGCCGACTGCCCGAGCGGGCGAATCTTCCCCTCTTGAACTACGCCTTCAAGTTCGTCAGCACCGACGAGGGCCGCCACATCACCCACGGCGTCGAACTGTTGAAGGAACTCTTAGAAAAGGAACGCGCCGGCGAACCGGCCTATCAGGGCGTCGAGGCGGGCATCGTGAACACGCTCTACGAGGACGTTCCGTATATGGCCGACTTCGCGTACATGTACACCGACGCGGTGGGTGACCCGCTCGACCTCGACATCGACTCGACGCTGCTGCGCGGCGGGAACCTCATCGACGGGATGTACAACGAGACGCTCGGCTGTGACGTCGATTACATGCAGGTCATGGACCGCGTGAGCGACCGCTACGAGGAGATCACCGAGTGGGACCTCGACGCCCGGCTCGAAGCCCAGCAGGCCCACTACCAGCAAAAACGTGGCGTCGCCGCCGACGGGGGTGACGACTGATGGCCAAAGACCGCGAACTCCGCGAACTCGCCCGCGGCGCGTCGTTCACCGCGAGCGACGAGGAGGTCGAGGAGGCCATCGCCGAGGCCGCCGAGGAACTCGACGAGAGCGAGGAGGAAATCCGGGACAATGTCGCCTACATCATGGATTCGAGCTTCGAGGAGGAGGGCGTCAGCACCTCGTTCAACGAGATGATCAGCGGCGCAAGCCTCGACGACGACAGCAGTAGCACGGGCGACCCGCGCCTCGAAGCGCTTGAGATGTACAAACTCCGCCAACGCGTGTGAGCCACGAAGTCACCATCGAGTTCGACGGCGAAACCCACGAACTCGACGTGGACGACGAGGAATACGTCCTCGATGCCGGACTCGACGCCGGACTCGACCTGCCCTACTCCTGTCGGGAGGGCAACTGTACCACCTGTACCGGCAAGCTACTGGAGGGCGAGGTCGACCAGAGCGACGGGATGGCCCTCGACAAGGAGGACAGAGAGGAGGGGTACGTGCTCCTGTGCAGCGCGAATCCACGAAGCGAGTGTCACGTCCGGGCCGGCGATGAAATTCAGGAGGAACTGCTCGGACTCGACCTGTTCTGAGAAACTGTCAAATATATAGTCCCGGGCGGATTCGAACCGCCGTCAATGGCTCCAAAGGCCATTATGATTGGCCGCTACACCACGGGACTGCGCTCACTTCGTTCGCTTGTCCCGTGAGCCTCGCCTCACTACGTTCGGCGAGACACCACGGACTGCGCGTCACGATACCGCCGGAGCACACTTGAACGCTTCGAGAGTCCGGTCAGTCGGCAGCGCCGGTTTCGGCGTCGAGCAGCGCGCAGACGTCCTCGTCCGGTGCAAAGCAATCGGGACACTGCGGCTCGCGGTCGATGATGGTGTCGAGGCGCTCGGCGACCGTTTCGTCGATGACGCCCTCCAACTGTGCGGCCTCGGCACGAAACTCCTCGACGTCGAGGACTTCGACCAGGAAGCGCTCGATGATGCAGTAGGTCTGGAGCGACTCGCGTGCCCGCGCGATGCCCTCGTCGGTGAGCGTCACGCCCTTGTATTTCTCGTGGTCGGCAAGCCCGCGGTCTTCGAGCTTGCCGATCATCTCGTTTGCGCTTGCCGGACTCACGTCGAGGCTCTCGGCCAACCGCCCCGTGGCCGCCGGGCCGTTCTCGACCTGCTGGAGGAGATAGATGGCCTTCAGATACTGCTCTGCGGTGTTCACGGCGACCGCCTCCTGTGGTCGTCGTCGTGAGCCAGTCGAAGCGTCGCTTCGACGCTGTTCACGCGAATCCCTCCGGGATGAGCGCGGGGAGGAAGCACACGAAGCGTGCGACGATATTCATATGGACCACCCCGGACGGGAGCGATGCTGTGGAGCACTCATTCGCGTGCCTCCATCAGTCGCGTGACGTCCTCGACGCCATCGGCTTCCTCCTTGCGGATGGTCGAGAGGATATCGACGAGCCGGTCGCGGTCGATACCGAACGTCGCGGAACTCGCCTCGACCGCGGCGATGAGGTCGTCGTAGAACTTGTAGGCAGTCTCTTCGTTGCACAGTTGGTCGTAGAGAATCCCGTCGGTGTCGCGGTCGCGTTCGTAGTGGTCGGCGACGAGCGGCTCGATCTGCTCGAAGGGGATCTGCTCGGCGTCGAGGTCGTCGATGAGCGCCGCCAGCCGGTCGCGGTGGTCGGCCGATTCCTCGGCTGCGTGTCGCAGCAGCGCCTCGATGTCGGTATCGAGGTCCGCGCCGACGGACTGGTGGTGTTGGTGGGCGCGCGCCTCGACGACCTCCTCCAAAACCATGCCGATCTGGAGCAGGCGGGCGAGCTGGTGGTCGGAAGCCACCGGCTGGCTGACGCTCACGGAACACTCCCGAGCATAGTGCGGTCGAAAACCGACGCTTCGTTGGTGTCCATATCCAGACTGGGGAATCCAACCCCTTAAGCGATTACTCCCGTAGACGCACCGCCACGAGGTCGGCGAGGTCCTCGCGGAACTCTTCGACTTTGATCTCGTCCAATACTGGGACGAAAAAGCCCTCGACGAGCATGTTCCGCGCCGCCCGCGGCGACACCGCGCGCGAGGTCATGTAAAACAGGTCTTGGGCGTCGACCTGTCCGACGGTTGCCGAGTGGCTCGCCTCGGTGTCGTGGTTGTTGATGATGAGCTTCGGCGAGGCATCGGCCTCGCTCTCGTCGCTCAACATCAGCGTGTTCTCGCGCTGGTAGGAGTTGGTGTCCCACGCCGCCGAGCCCACGTCTTGAACGCCCTCGTAGACCGAGCGCGCCTCGTCGTCGAGTACGCCACGGGTCACGAGGTCGGCGGTGGTGTGTTCGGCCTCGTGCCAGACACGGGAAGCGACGTCGAAGTGCTGGTCGTTGTGGCCGAAGAAGGCTCCGACGATCTGGGACTCGGCCCCCTCGCCGAGCAGGCGCGTCTCGACGGAGGACTTGGTGAGCCGCGAGCCGACGTTGCCCTCGATCCAATCGATGGTGCCGTAGGTGTCGGCGTGGCCACGCTTGAGCGTGTAGGTGTAGGTCTCCTCGTCGACGTTTTGCAGCGAGCCGTACTGCACGTTCGCGTTCTCGCCGGCGTCGATTTCGACGAGTCCCGAGTAGTACCGCTCACCCTCGACATCCTCGCCCGTCGTCTGGCGTTCGAGGATCGTCACCGAACTCGACTCGCCCGTGACGACGAGCGTGTAGTTGAATAGCGACCGCGAGTTCATCCGCGTTCGGACTGTGACGTCCTCGGCATCGACGCCATCGGGAACGAAGACGACTGTCCCGGTCGAGAACAGCGCCGTCTGGAGTGCCGTCAGGTAGTTCTCCTGCGGGTCGATGACGCTCCCGAAGTGCTCGCGGACGAACTCCTCGCGCTCGTCGAGCGCCTCCGTGATGGACATGACCTCGACCTCTTCGGGACCGACTTGGTCCTTCTCCTCGGCTGCATTGAGGGGGTCGACGAACCCCTCGAAATCGAGGTTGTAGAGGTTCGTCCAGTTGCGCCCCGGCGTCCGAATCACGTCGGGCATGTCGAGGTCGGCAAGCGCAGCGAGCGCGTCGAGCCGCTTTTCGAGCAGCCACTCCGGCTCGTCGAGACTTGCGGATATCTCCCGAACCTGCTCCTCGGTCAGGTTCGCGTGTATCTGCGCACTCATCTATCCGAGCGACCCTTCCATTTCGAGTTCGATGAGCCGGTTGAGTTCGACGGCGTACTCGATGGGGAGCTCCTCGGTAATGGGTTCGATGAACCCGGCGACGATCATCTGCTTTGCGTCGTCGTCGTCCAACCCCCGACTCTGGAGGTAGAACACGTCCTCGTCGCCGATCTTCCCCACAGTAGCCTCGTGGGCGACGTCGACCTTCGATTCGTTGATCTCCATGTACGGCATCGTATCGGAGGTCGACTCGTTGTCGAACATCAGCGCGTCACACTCCACACTGGTCGAGGAGTTCTCCGCGCCGTCACTGATGTGGACGAGGCCACGGTAGTTCGTGCGCCCTCCGTCCTTCGAAATCGACTTCGACTCGATGGTCGATTTCGTCCGCGGCGCGTTGTGGTAGACCTTCGCGCCGGTGTCGATGTTCTGACCCTCGCCGGCGAAGGCGATGGTGATGTGGTTGTCGGTCGCACCGCGACCCTTCAGGATGGTCGAGGGATAGAGCATCGTGGCCTTCGACCCCATCGATCCCGAAATCCACTCCATCGTGCCCTCGCGCTCGCAGATGGCGCGCTTCGTGTTCAGGTTGTAGGTGTTTTTCGACCAGTTTTGCACAGTCGAATACTGGACGTGGGCGTTCTCGCCGACGAACACCTCGACGCCACCCGAATGAAGGTTGAACTTCGAGTATTTGGGTGCCGAACAGCCCTCGATGTAGTGGACTTCCGAGTTCTCCTCGGCGATGATGAGCGTGTGCTCGAACTGCCCCATCCCCTCGGAGTTCATCCGGAAGTACGCCTGGACGGGCATCTCCACGGTTACGTCCTCGGGAACGTAGACGAAGCTCCCGCCGGACCAGATGGCCCCGTGCAGTGCCGCGAACTTGTTGTCGCTCGGCGGCACGCAGTTCGTCATGAAGTGTTCCTTGACGAGCTCGGGGTGTTCCTGGACCGCCTCGTCCATGTTGCAGAAGATGACTCCTTTGTCCTCCCAGCGCTCCTGCATGTTCTGGTAGACGACCTCCGATTCGTACTGGGCACCGACGCCCGAGAGAGCGTTCTTCTCGGCTTCGGGAATGCCCAACTGGTCGAAGGTGTCCTGAATCTCCTCGGGCAGCTCCGACCAGTCGTCGACGCTGCCGCGCATGTCGACGTCCGGGCGGATGTACGGGACGATCTCCGCGACGTCGACCTCGGAGAGGTCGGGCTGGCCCGGCCAATCGGTCGGCATCGGCATCGCGTGGAACTGCCGGAGCGCTCGGAGCCGCCGCTCAAGCATCCACTCTGGCTCGTCCTTGTCCTCGGAGATGAGGCGGATGGTCTCCTCGTCCAGCTCACCCTTCTCGGCGGCAAAGGCCGCGTTCTGTTCCTTTTTGAACTCGAAGCGCTTCTCCGAGTCGGTCTCTCGTAGGTGGTCTTGGTCTGAACTCATTGTATGCTCAGTAGTGGTCGAAGCCTTATCAGGCTGTCTCGTACGCTTCCTCGCGGACCCAGTCGTAGCCCTCGTCTTCGAGCCTGCGGGCGAGGTCGGGACCGCCGCTTTTGGCGATCTTGCCGTCGAGCATGATGTGGACGTGGTCCGGCTCGACGTAGTCGAGAATCCGCTGGTAGTGGGTTATCTGGAGGATGCCAGCGCCCTGCTCGTCCCGCAGCGCGTTAATGCCCGTCGACACATCTTGGAGGCGGTCGATGTCCAGCCCCGAATCGATCTCGTCGAGCACCGCTATCGACGGTTCGAGGATCGCCGCTTGGAGCACCTCGTTCTGCTTCTTCTCGCCACCGGAGAACCCTGCATTGAGATAGCGCTGGGCGAACTCGGCGTCCATGTCGAGTTGTTCCATCTTTGCGGACATTATCTCCTGGAACTCAGCGACGCCGACCTCGCCTTCGTCCACATCGCCCTCCATCGGCGAGGTGTCGTAGCCCGTGTCCTCCTCTTCGTCCTCACCACCTTCGTCCTCTTCGAACAGCTCCTCGCGCTCTTCGAGTTTGGCGTTGAGTGCCGTGCGAAGGAAGTTCACCATCGTGACGCCCTCGATTTCGGCGGGATACTGGAAGCCGAGGAACACGCCGAGCGCCGCGCGCTCGTTCGGTTCGAGGTCGAGCAGGTTCCACGTCCGCATGTCGTCTGGAATCTCGACGCCGTCGAACTCCTCGGCGTCGAGGTGGATGAGCACCTCGCCGCCCGTGACCTCGTAGGCCGGGTGGCCCGCGATGACCTTCGCGGTGGTCGATTTGCCCGACCCATTGGGTCCCATCAGTGCGTGGATTTCGCCCGACTGGACTTCGAGGTCCACTCCGTCGAGGATCTTCTCGCCGCCCTCGGCGACCTCTGCGTGGAGGTCGTTCAGTTCTAAACGTGCCATTGTCCTGTCGTTCCCCTATTGGACTGTGGACCTGATAATGGTTTTCATTCACCCGTAACGATTTTCGATGAGGGAAAATGATTTTCCTGTGTGTGAAAGTAGCAGACGGTGAGAAGGGTATTCGATGGGTTCGATGTTCTCGCCGAACGGTGCTTCGCAACCCTTTTTCGCGGCGGCGCTGAGCCGGGCGTATGGACCCCTTCGGCGTACTGGCGAGCGCCATGTCGCTCCTCCAGCTCGCCACACCGAACGGGACCGGGACGAACGGGACGAACGACACGAACGGGAGCATCCAAGAGGGGTCACAGGAAGCCGTCGAGACCGCCAGCCGCATCCTTCCCGAATGGGTCCCGGAGTGGTCGGTGCGCGCAGTACTGGCGGCTCTGACGCTCGCGCTCGCGTGGTACGGTGGCAAGCTGCTCGTCAGGCTGATCGGCCGCCGCGTCGCCCGTCGCTTCCGCCGGCCGAGCGTCAGCCGGGCGGTGTTGCGCTCGCTGCGCGTCGCCGTCATGTTCGTCGCGGTACTCACGGCGGCAGCAACCGTCGGCGTGGGTCTCGGCGACCTCCTGCTCTCGGTGACGGTGCTCACGGCGGCCATCGGTGTCGTGATAGCGCCCATCCTCGGCAGCATCATCAGCGGCATGTTCGTCCTCTCGGACCAGTCGTACGAAATCGGCGATATGATTGAACTCGTTGAAACCGACGGCGGCACTCGCGGCTTTGTCGAGGACATCACCTTCCAGTACACCAAAATCTTCACGACCGACAACACCTTCCTCGTGATCCCGAACGGGACGATCCGCGACCGCGACGTGATCAACTACTCCGCCGAGGACCCGAGAACGAGGTTCTCGCTCGATATTTTGGTGACCTACGAAGGCGACCTCGCACAAGCACGGGACCTCATCGAGCAGTCGGCGCGCGAGGTCGATATCGTCATTCGCGGCGGGCCGGACATCCGCATCGGGAGCGCGCGCTATCCCGCCGCACCGACGTGTTACATCAACGAGTACGCCGACGACGGCGTGTTACTGACGCTTCGGTACTGGGTCAAAGAACCCACCGCCCACTCGTTCTTGACCGTACGCTCTCGAATACAGGAGAACGTCTGGGAGGCCTTCGAGGAAGCCGACATCGGCTTTCCGTACCCCCACCGGCAGGTGGTCTTCGACGAGCCGGACGAGGGTCCCGAGCGCCGTCGATAACTCACTCGGCCGGCGAGGCGGTGACGACCCGACAGTCGAGCTGTTCGCCCAGGAAGTCCGCCACGTCCGGCTCGTCGATGAGTCGGTGGACCATCCGCCGCCAGCGGCTGGCCTGTTTGCGGCCGATGACGACGATATCCGCACCTTCGAGCGCGATTTCGTCGAGAATCGTCTCCTCGACCAGAAAGCCCGGCCGGACGGCGTAGCGCGTGTTCGACAGCGGGCCGAACGCTTCCTCGACGGCGTCTTTCAGCGCCGATTGGGTGACGCGCTGACCCGACTGATAGAGGTCGATGTGCAGCACGCTGAGGGCCGCGTCGTGTTCGTCGGCGACGTCGATTGCGGTTTCGAGGGTCCGTCGTGAGTGCTCGCTCAGCGGATACCGGACGGGCACGACGACCAGCGTCATTTATCGAAAGGAAACATCGAAGACGCCTGAACGTTTCCATTCCGGTCGGACCCAGCAGTCACTTGCCGCTTGAGGGGCTACCCGCTGTATGGAAGCGACAACGACCGACGGGCGGACCCTCTATGTCGACCGCGAGGAGGCAGAGCGCGGCTCGAAAGGCCCGTTTTTCGTCGTCTATGCCGACGAGCGCGCCGAGCGGCGGTGGGGCTATTTCTGCGGGAACTGCCGGTCCTTCGACAACGCGATGGACGCGATGGGCCGCATCAAATGTAACCGCTGTGCGAACATCAAAAAGCCCGACGAGTGGGACGCGGCCCACGAATAGCGACGGTAATACGGCCGCGCATCGCAGGCCCCTGTGCGCCGTCTGCGCACGAACGCTTATTGTGCCGGGGTGAGTATATTCGTCCACATGGGGACTGTTAGCACGACCCCGTCCGAGGAGGCCCGGTCGATATTTTCCGAACTCGGCTACACGGTATCGGGAAGTGGCCGCGAACTCAGAGCCGAGCGCAAGTGGCGCGTCGTTCGCGTCACGGCCGCCGACGAGGCGACCGAACTCCCGGAATCGGGCGAGCTTCGCTGTTTCGTCGCGTGGATGGATACGGCCCACGACCTCAGGGAGCGCCTGCTCGATGCCAAACCCGATTACGACTGGGCGGTCATCGGCGTCGATAGTTCGGATGAGTACGAGGTGCTCCACCCCTCCGTCGGGCCGTCGCTGGTCGCCTAGAGTTTCCGTCGCGCCGCTGCGAGACCCGCGTCGGCGTCGATTCCTTCGTCTTCGAGCACGTCGCCGAGCGCCGCGAGCAGTTCCAGGACGTTCGCCGGGCGCGCGGAGTGACCCATACAGCCGACCCGGAGCACGTCGCCCGAGAGGTCACCTAGCCCGCCCGCGACCTCGATGTCGTCGCCGTCGAGCAGTCCCTCGATGACCGCCCCGTCGTCGACGCCACTGGGCAGGGCAACGGTGTTCAGGCTCGGGAGCCACGACTCGCTGGCGATGCCGAGACCCATCGTCTCGATGCCGGCCCGGAGCGCGCTAGCGACCCGCTCGTGGCGCTCCCAGCGCGCCTCGATGCCCTCCTCGGCGGCGAGCCGCAACGCTTCCCGGAGCGCATAGACGTTCGTGATGGGCGCGGTGTGGTGGTAGGCGCGCTCGTCGCCCCAGTAGTCGGTGAGTTCGGTGAGGTCGAGATACCACGACCGAACGTCCGTGTCGCGGTCTTCGATTTTCCTCATCGCCCGTGCGTTGAGCGTGAGCGGGCTCGTCCCGGGCGGCGCTGAGAGACACTTCTGGGCGGCCGAGTACGCCACGTCGATGTCCCAGTCGTCCACTCTGAGCTCGACGCCGCCGAGGGTGGTCACCGCATCGACGATGACGAGCGCGTCGTTGTCGTGGGCGAGCTCGGTGAGTTCCGGCACGTCGGGCTGAAGCACGCCGGTACTCGTCTCGCCGTGGACGAACGCCAGCAGGTCGGGGTCGTGGCTGTCGAACGCTGCGCGTACGTCGGCGATGTCGAGCGGTTCGCCCCACGGGGCGTCGACTTCCACCACTTCGCCGCCCGCCCGCTCGACCATCGACGCCATCCGTCCGCCGAAGTAGCCGTTGGCGGGGACGAGGACTGTGTCGCCCGGTTCGGTGAGGTTTCCGATGGCGGCTTCCATCGCCGCCGAGCCGGTTCCACTGACTGGAATCGTCCACTCGTTATCGGTGCGGAAGGCGTATCGCAGGAGTTCCTGCACCTCGTCCATCAGGTCGACGAACGCGGGGTCGAGATGGCCCACCAGCGGCGTGGTCATCGCACGGCGGACGCGTGGATGGACGTCGCTCGGGCCGGGCCCCATCAACGTTCGGTCTGGCGGGGTGAGTTCACCCACCGCGGGTCGTTCCATACCGGGGTGACTCGGCCGGCCGTGAAATGCCGTTCGTTTCGTTGCGCCGACGACCGGCCACGAACGGTTTATGCGCGCCGAGTCCGTCAGCAGTGGTATGTTCGTCGGCCACGCAGTGGGGGCGTTCGCGGCCGTCGCGGGCGGTGCGCGCCTGTTCGGCTGTTCGCGCGAGCGCTCGCTGGCTCTCGGTGCGTCAGCGGGTGCGTTCGCCGCCGCCCCGGACGTCGACATCCTCTATGCCCCCGTGGGTCTGGCCTCGGCCAGCGGCGTCGCCGACGTTGCCGAGAGCTTCTGGTCGGCCGGCAACCTCGTCCACCGCGCGGTGACGCACTCGTTGGTCGTCGGTACCGTCGTGGCCGTCGCGCTCTGGCTCTGGAGTCGCGCGCGGAGTGGGAAAACGAGCGACGAAGCTGGCGTGTCGCTGCTGAACACCGGCGGTGCTAGCCCGCTGCTGAGTGCCGAACGCGGTGGCGCGCTGCTCGCCCTCGGCGGACTGGTCGCGGTCGCCGGCGTCGTGAGTGGACCGCTCGGCGCGCTCGTGATGGGCGCGTTCGCGCTCACGAGCCTCGCCATCGCCGAACTCGGCGCACACTACGGCGACCTCGGTCCGAAAGCGGTGTTCTTCACGGCGCTCGTCGGCTTCGTCAGTCATCCGTTCGGCGACCTGTTCACCGGCGAACCACCGCATATGCTCTATCCCTTCGCCACTCGGCTCGTGAGTGACCGATTCGTCCTCGCCGCCGACCCGACGCTCCATCTCTTGGGCGCGTTCTGGCTCGAACTGCTCACCATCTGGCTCGCGGCGGTCGTCTACTGCGAACTCACCGGCCGCAGCCTGACGAGCCATATCCATGGCCGTGCGACCCTCGGCGTCGCCTACGCGGCGGCCGCGCTCGCGGTGCCCGCGCCGACGGTCGATTCGTCCTACGAGTTCGTCTTCAGCGTGCTCGCGGTCGGGGCGGTCGGACCGGCCCCGCTCGTCCGCCGCGTCCGCCGGTCCCGGCGAGCGCTCGATGGGGACCGCACACTGACAGCCGTGCTCACCGGACTGGCTGCGGTGACGCTGGCGTCGGTCGCCTACGCCGCCGCCTATCTCGCGCTCTGACGCGAGGGGTAAAGTCCCCCGGCGACGAAGGCCGGCCCATGTCACGCGCGGACCTCGGTCGACTCGTCGAGAGCGAACGGGCGAACGCCCTGCTCGCGTGGACGCTCGTCGCGTTCGTCGCCGCCGTCGCGGTGGCGTCGCTGTTTCGCGGCAACCTGCTGTGGGCGGTCTTCACGGCGGGCGTCGTCGTCCTGTCGGTGCTGCCGGCCGTCGCGGTTCGGTCGCCACGGGCGATGGTGCCGTGGGAGGTGCTCGCCCTCGCCGCCCTGCCGACGCTCGCCCGCGCGTTCGCCCCGCCGGTCGCCGAAATCGCCACGTACCTCGCGGTGGCGGCGCTCGCGCTCGTCGTCGCGGTCGAACTCCACCTCTTCACGGGTGTGGAGATGAGCTATCGCTTCGCCGTGGCCTTCGTCGTGGTCGCGACGCTTGCGACCGCGGGCGCGTGGGCGGTCACCCGCTGGGTCGCCGACCTCTATCTCGGCACCGGGTTTCTGGCCTCCGAGGACGAACTGATGTGGGAGTTCGTCGCCTCCACCGTTGCAGGCATCGGTGCCGGCCTCTTCTTCGAGGGGTACGTCCGCCGCCGCCTCCGTCCCGAGCGCCTGCCGGAGGTGGTTCGATGAGGCTACGTGACTGGCTCGGACTCTCCGAACGCCGCCAGCGCCAGCTCACGTGGGCGATGGAGGTCGGTCTCGTCTGTATGTTCCTCCTCGGCGTGCTTCGAGGGAGTACGACCGTCATCGTCAACACGCTGCTCGCGCTCGCGGCGACGCGACTGCCCGGGATTCTCGAACGCGATTACGGGATTCCGATGGACGCGGGCCTGACGCTATGGATCACGAGTGCCGTGTTCCTCCACGCCTTCGGCAGTGTCGGACTGCCGTGGACGCCGCTGTCGCCCTACCAGTCGCTGTGGTGGTACGACCATCTCACACATGGACTGTCGGCGTCGGTCGTCGCCGCCGTCGGCTACGCGACCGCCCGCGCGCTCGATGTCCACAGCACGGACGTCACCTTCCCGCCGGAGTTCATGGTCGTGTTCATCTTCCTGTTCGTGCTCGCTTTCGGCGTGCTCTGGGAGGTCATCGAGTTCGCCGCCAGCGCCCTCTCGACGCTCGTGCTCGCCGAACCCGTCCTCACCCAGTACGGTCTCGAAGATACAATGTTGGACCTCATCTTCGATACGGTCGGTGCGGCCGTCGTCGCCGTCTGGGGCGGCGCGCGACTGAGCGGCGTCGTCGATGCCCTCGCCGCACGCCTCGACACCCGCGAGCGCGAGACCGGCTGACGACCCACAAAACCCCCGCCTGCTGCGGGCGCAGTTTTATACCCCTGCCCGTCGAAGCGCGTGTTGCGATGGTCTACAAGAAAATCACGATGATCGGCACGAGCGACGAGAGCTTCGAGGCGGCCGTCGACGACGCCGTCGACCGCGCCGAGGACACGCTCAACAACGTCAAATGGGCCTCCGCCGAGAGCTTCGGCGTCGAACTCGCCGAAGTCGACGACCGCGAGTATCAGGCCGAAGTCGAGATCGCCTTCGAACTCGACGAATAGGACTTTTCAGGCGAGGCTTGCGCCGTCGAACTCGCCGCGGTCGTAGTCGATTTCGAGCAGGTCGAGCAGCGTCGGCGCGATGTCGAAGAGGTCGGTATCGCCGCCGACGCGCGCGTTCGCGTCGTCGACCAGCAGCGTGGCGTTGTCGAAGCTGTGCATCCCGTTGCGCGGACCGGTGTCGAAGACCTCCTCGTGACCCGAGAAGCCGGCCTTCAGGTCGAAGCCGTGATTCGGAATCGCCACGAGGTCGGGCGCGATGTCGTCGTGCGCTCCTCTGAAGGCCTCGTCTTTCTCGACGACGCGCTCGCAGACCTTCCGGCCATCGGGACCTTCGAGGGTTTCGAGCGCCTTCTTGAGCTGGGTGCGTTTCTCCTCGTAATCTTCCTCGGGAACCCCGCCACGTGGCTCGCGCCCTTCGAGGTTGATGTAGAAGCGTCCCGGGATGAAGGCGTAGGCGTCGGCCTCGTCGGCGATGTCCGTGAGACTGTCGTGGTCGTCGCTCTGATAGGAGAGCCAGCCTTCCTGCTGGAGCCACTCGTTGAAGTGGACCTCGTAGTCGAGACTCGTGAAGCCGTGGTCCGACGCCACGACCATCGTCACGTCCTCGGGCAGGGTTTCGCGCAGACGACCGAGGTAGTCGTCGACCTTGCTGTAAAAGTCAAGGAACTCCTCTCTGTACTCGCCGTCCTCCTCGTAGTGTTTGAACAGGAAGTGGTTCAGCCGGTCGGTGGTCATGAACACGCCGAAGAAGAGGTCCCAGTCGTCCTGTTCGATGTAATGCGAGAAGCCCTCGAAGCGTCCATCGAGGGTGGCGTGGGCGTCCTCGATGAACTCGCTCTTGTCGTCGTCGTGGCCGAGTTTGGCGTTGTTGTCGATGCGGTAACTCGTATTTTCGAGCGTCTCGCGCAGCTCGTCGGGGTAGGCGGCCTCCTCGACGCCCGGCGAGAGAAAGCCCGAGACCATCCGCTGGACGTCGCGTTGGGGCGGGAAGGTCACGGGGACGTTCATCACGGTGGCGTTGCGGCCGTCGTCCTCGACCCGATCCCAGACCCGGGTCGCCTGGACATCGCGTCCCATCGGTACGTAGGTCTCGTAGGAGCCGATCTCCCGGTCTTGAAAGCCGTACACACCAGTTTCGCCGGGATTCACGCCCGTGGTGAGCGAGGGCCAGCACGCGCTCGATTCGGGTGGTACAATCGAGTCGATGGGGCCGGCACTCCCCTCTTCGGCGATGGCCGTGAGGTTCTCGAAGACATCGGGGTTGTCCTCGATGAGGCTATACGGAACCCCGTCGATGCCGAAGAAGGCCACACGGGGCGCGTCGTCGCCGGTCAGGCGGTCGAACAGTCCCATGAGTGGGCCAGTTCGGGCGGGCACAAAGATGGTTCGTTTCGATCTGCCTACTCGTGGTTGGCGAGCGGCCGGCCACAGGCCGGACAGCGCACGACGTGCTGTTCGTGCTCGTCGGCAGGGCTATCGGGGACCACCGTGGGATGGTTCAGGGCCACCGGGGTTCGTTTCGCTGCCATCACGTCCATTCGTACAGTCCACACACGCAAAAGACTACCCATAATTCTAACACATTCGGGGCGAGCGCCTGATAACCGCAGGGAATATGAGGGTTTATGACGTTCGAATGTGGAGGGAGGGTGTGTTCGGGAGAAACGTCGGCGGAGCGGACCGCCTCGTGCGCGGCGTGCTCGGAAGCGGTCTCCTCACGGTCGCCATCGGCGCGCTGCTCGCCGAGCGGTGCTCCGCTGGCGTCGCCGCCGCGGTCGGCAGCGCGGCGCTGCTGTTCAACGTTACGACCGGTCGCTGTGGGATGAACAAGTTGCTCGGTATCAACACCTGCCCGAACGAGTGACTGCTGGATGAATCGGTTGGCGGCAGTCGGAACCCTCGTCATCGGTCTCGGTCTCGTTGCCGGCAGTGTGGCAACTGAGACTGGTGCTTTTGACGAGTTCGGGGTTCCGGTCGCACTTCTCGTGCTGGCGGGTGGAATGATAACTACTGTTGTCGGAATCTACCGCGACAGAGAGTGATAGCGCCTCGCGGGTTCAGCCGAACTGCTCCTCGTAGAGGTCCTGGGCGTGTTCGATGGCGTCGTAGGCGGCCTGCCGGTCCTCCCAGCCCTGCGTCTCGACCTCCTTGCCCGCTTCGAGGTTCTTGTAGGTCTCGAAGAACTCGTCGATCTCGTCGAGTTGCTGCTGGGCGATGTCCTCCAAGTCCTCGATGTGGTCGAAGCGGGGGTCCTCGGTGGGCACGGCGATGACCTTGTCGTCCTGCTCGCCGTCGTCGTCCATGCGCATCAACGCCACCGGTCTGACTTCGACGATACAGCCGGGGAAGGTCGCATCCTCGACGAGCACCATCACGTCGAAGGGGTCCTCGTCGTCGTAATAGGACTGTGGAATGAACCCGTAGTCGTGGGGATAATGTACTGTGGAGTGGAGCACGCGGTCGAGGACGACACCCGGAACGTCCTTGTCGTACTCGTATTTGTTGCGCTCGCCCTTGAGACACTCGACGACGGCGTAGATCTCTTCGGGCGGGTTCGGGCCGGTTTCTACGTCTTCCCAGAGGTTCGTCATACTCCCCGTCCGACGAGGCGGGAAAAAAGCGTTTGCTATCGTCCTTCCATGTCGCCGGTGGCCCGTCGATTTTCGGTCGAATACCACCCGGTTGTGGCAGGTATTGTGACTATCGTACCGATTCGTCGTTATGGTTGCGAAGTATTAAATATCCGGGTGACATCTTGCAGCGTGATGCCAGAGGCACAAGCGGTCCAAGACAGCGGTATCGCCCGCGATTTGACGGCGTTCCAACAGAACATCCTCGCCATCCTTTCGGACGAGCCGATGTACGGACTGGCCATCAAGCGCGAGCTCGAATCGTACTACGATTCGGAGGTCAATCACGGCCGGCTCTACCCCAATCTCGACGACCTCGTGGAGGCGGGGCTGGTCGAGAAGAGCGAACGCGACAAGCGCACCAACGATTACGCGCTCACCGACGAGGGCTACGAGGCGGTCGTCGACAAGCTCGATTGGACGCTCGGGAAGTTCGTCACCGACGACGACCGCGCCGAGACGGTCAGGGACCTCATCGACAGCCAGCGATAACGCGATAGCTGATTTTATTCGTCCGCCGCATCGAGAGCGTCGGCCTCTGCGAAGACGAGCGACAGCGAGGTCTCGACGACGTCGCGCTGCTCGTCTGTCGGCCATGCGTTGCGGACGAAATACTCGGTGTGGAACTCCTCGATTTCCCTCTCGGTGGCTGATTCGACGCGACGCGCGTAATGGTTGCTCATGAAATCGGCGAACGCCCGCGCGTTCGCGCCGTGCGTCTCTCCATGAGCGGCGACCGCTTCGACGACCCTATCGTTGTGCGCCGCAACGCTCTCCCAGTCGTCCGGGTCGCCGGCTCCCGACAGGGAGCGCTCGACGGCGCGGCCGGTGTCTTCGATGCACTCCAGTTGTACGTCGCCCTCCACGACCCACTCGTCGGGATGGCAGACGAGCGTGTCGTCGGCCTCGCGGACGCGTGCCGTGAAACCGTGGTCGGCGAGCAGTTCGCGGCGGCGCTCGCGGTAGGCCGTGCGCTCGTTGTCGTCCACGGCTGCTCGCATGAGCCGTGTGAGCCGTTCGGCCTCGTCGACGACCTCCTCGGGCAGCTCACTCATCGAAGGCCTCGTTCGCACGGGCATCGGCCCGCTCGTTCACTTCCCGTGGGACGTGCTCGATGGACCAGTCGTCGAACCGGTCGAGCAGTTCGCGCACCCGAACCCGGCGCTCGCGGAGTGCGGGGTCGTTGGTCTGCCATGCACCCCGGACCTGTTCGACGACGAGCTGTGAGTCGCCGCGAACCTCGACCGTCGAAAATCCGTAGTCGGCGGCGCGTTCGAGCACCCGCACGAGGGCGTCGTACTCGGCGCGGTTGTTGGTCGTCTCGCCGACGCGCTCGCCACCCTCGGTGACGATGCCATCACTATTGACGATGACCCAGCCGATGGCCGCCGGACCGGGGTTGCCCCGCGACGCGCCGTCGAAATAGCAGTGTGCACGCCCGCCGGTCTCCCGGAGCAGTCCTTCGAGCTGGGCCGGCTCCGCGCCCTGTATCACGACCTTCCCGTCGTAGGCGACGGCGGTCGCTTCGTCACTAGCTGCCCGCCAGCGCTCGTGGTCGGTGTTGCCCCCATCAACCGCGACCCCGGCGGATTCGAGGCGTTCGCGGGCGGTCTCGACGTCACACTCGATGACCGGCATCGTCGACACTCGCCACAGCGTTCGCATAGCGGTTGCGGTACGAGACGCTCGAAGTGACTCCGTCCGGACGACTCGGGACGATTGTCACCCAGTTCGGCATGAATTCGGTGAAAAACGACGATATACCCCCAAGAGTTTATACGCACTGAGGATACTACTATAAAAGTGCAATGACACGGTCCACTCGTCAGCGGGAGCGTCAGGCCGAACCGGAGCAGGTGGACGACGAACGCGAGGGGGTGCGGAGCTGTCCCGAGTGTGAATCGGACAATCTCGTCAAGAGCGCCGACCGTGGCGAGCTGGTCTGTGAGGACTGCGGGCTGGTCGTCGAGGAGGAGAACATCGACCCCGGCCCCGAATGGCGGGCGTTCAACCACGCCGAACGCCAGCAGAAATCCCGTGTGGGTGCGCCGACCACCCAGACGATGCACGACAAGGGTCTCACCACCACCATCGATTGGAAGGACAAGGACGCCTATGGGCGGTCGATCTCCTCGAAGAAGCGCTCCCAGATGCATCGGCTGCGCAAGTGGCAAGAGCGCATCCGGACGAAGGACGCCGGCGAGCGCAACCTCCAGTTCGCCCTCTCGGAGATCGACCGGATGGCCTCTGCATTGGGTGTGCCTCGCTCGGTACGGGAAGTCGCCTCGGTCATCTACCGGCGCTCGCTCGCCGACGACCTCATTCGCGGACGCTCCATCGAGGGCGTCGCCACCTCGGCACTGTATGCGGCCTGTCGAAAGGAGGGAATCCCCCGGAGTCTGGAGGAAATCTCGGAGGTGTCGCGCGTCGAACGCAAGGAGATCGGCCGCACCTATCGCTACGTCTCCCAGGAACTCGCGCTCGAAATGCGCCCCGTCGACCCGAAGAAATACGTCCCCCGCTTCTGCTCGGAACTCACCCTCTCGGAGGAGGTCCAGGCGAAGGCCAACGACATCATCGAGACGACCGCCGAGGAAGGCCTGCTCTCGGGAAAATCACCCACCGGCTACGCCGCCGCCGCCATCTACGCTGCGTCCCTTCTGTGTAACGAGAAGAAGACCCAGCGCGAGGTCGCCGACGTCGCCCAAGTCACCGAAGTGACCATCCGCAATCGCTACCAAGAGCAGATCGAGGCGATGGGCATCCATAGTTAGAACCACCCTATTTACATCGTCAGTCTACCCGTGAATCGTATGGACAAGGCGGCGGTGCGGACGATGCTGAAGGGGTTCGATGGTGGACCCGTCGGTGCGCTCGTCGCGGGACTCGCCTCTTTTTGTTTGGCTTCTACGATAGCCAACCAGGAGGTAACGGCCGGTACGCTCGTCGCTGCCGCAGTCGGGACCGGCATTGGTCTCGGTCTGACCGAGCAGACGGATGGAACGTGAGGGTGTCCGCGAGCACTTCTCAATCGGTGGTCGAATTCCGTGCCTCCGGCTGCTCCGCGTCGGCCGAGTGCCGCCCGGTCGGGAACCCAACGGTGAACTGAATCCCGGCGAAGACGACGACGAATCCGAGCGTAGTGAGACCGAACCCTCGAAATATCGCCGTGTAGGCGAAGCCCGCATCGAGCAGCGCGCCCACGACGACGCTGCCGAGCGCACTCAGCGTGATGATGCCCGCGCTGAAGACGGCATAGGCGCTCGCGCGGTGGGCATCGGGCAACGAGTCGAGCACGTAGGTGTCCATCGCCGGGAAGATACTGTGGATGGCCAGCCCGAGCGCGACGCTCACAGCGACGAGTTGCACCGTCGTCGTGGCCACCGTCAGTCCGAGCAACGAGGCGGCGAAGGCGGTGATGATGGCGAGCACGAGCGGGACATAGGGCAGGCGGTCGGCGAGGCGACCGGCGAGGGTGAAGGCAGGAACGCCGGCGGCGAAGACGACCGACAGCAGCATGCGGGCAGTTCCCTCGGTGACCGGCTTCTCGCTGATGAGGTACGATACGTAAAAATTGAACACGCCGTTCCACGCGAGGTCGGCGAATCCCGCGAGTGCGATGGCCCCGAACACGAGCTTCCACTGTCTGCGGACCGCGCCGAGGAAGTTCCGACTCTCTGCTTCACCATCCGGCACGGAACTGCTGCGAGCGATGAGGAAGAAGGCGAGCGTCGCGGCCGCGGCGGCCCCGCTCATGAGCATGAAGGCCGTGCGCCACTCGCCCACGAGTAGGACGGCGGTGACGAACAGCGGTGCGCCCGCTGCGGCGAGCTGGCTCGCAGTGCCGTGGACGCCGACGGCGGTGCCGATACGCGTCGGAAAGAGGTCGCTCAGCAGCGGTTTGGCCGCGATGAAGTACATCCCGCTCGACAGCCCCATCAGAAAGGCACTCGCCCAGAGCACCGGGAGCGAGGGAGCCGTCGCGGCGAGTAGCGGCGAGAGGGTGAGCATCGTGCCGGCCGCGAGAATCACCGCGTGTCGTGGAAGGCGCGTGAGCAGATAGCCCGTCGGCAGGCGCGGCATGGCGCTGCCGAGCCACGCCAGCGTCGCCAGCAGGCCGACACCCGTCGCCGACGCGTCGAACGCCGTCCCGATTGGTTCCAGCAGCGGGGCGAAGACCACTCGTGCGAGGTTCACCAGCAACACTATCGAACACAGCGACCCGAACAGCCGTCGTCGTGACACTCCCCGAAGCGAGGCGTGCGGTCGGTTCAAACCTTTCGGCTCCCTCGACACCCGATTTCGACCGGTAGCGGAGGGTTCAAACCCCTGAAACCCCTTGCTCTACTGATGCGGCTCGACGAGTATTTCGAGGAAATCGAGCGCGACGAGCGCGCCGAGCGCCGGCAGTTGGTCCGGGAGAAATCCTACGCCATCACGGAGTACCTCGACGATGTCGAGCACGAATTCGAACGACGGGTCTCCGACGATGCGCTGCTCGGCAGCACCTCACCCACGATTTTCGTCGGCCGGTCGTCCTATCCGAACGTCTCGACGGGCGTCCTTTCCCCTGTCGGCCACGAGGAGCGCGCCGCCGACTTCGAAACCGGCGGTCACTGGTACGACCGGAACTTCTCCATCGAGGACGTCTTCCAGCATCGCACCGGGTTGGTCAACACGTCCAAGACGACCGCCGTCGGCAACGTCGCCGACGCGTGGACCGGGTTTCTGGGCACCCAGCGCGAGGTCGCCATCGCCGACAGACCCGTGGACGTCGAAATCGGTCTCGATAGCTCGCTCGATGTCGATTTCTCGCTATCGGCACAGGACATCTCCTCGCCGACCGGGCCGCGCGCACGGGCCGAGAGCGCGACCCTAACGGAAAATCCGCACGTCCCGCGACCCGTCAAGAAGACGCTCGAAGACGACGACTGGCGCGCCGAGGGCGCGATGAACTACCTCTACAACCGCGGCTTCGACGTCTACGACATCAACACCATCCTGTCCGCCGGTGCGCTCGGCGAGGGCGACAACCGGCGGCTCGTGCCCACGCGCTGGTCGATTACCGCCGTCGACGATACAGTGGGAAAATTCCTCAGAGGTGGAATTCGAAACGCAACGGCGGTGGACAGACCCGAACTATATTACAACGAGTACCTCGGCAATCGCTTCTGGATACTGCTCGCACCAGGAAATTGGGAGTTCGAACTCGTCGAGTGCAAAGCGCCCGGCAGCGTCTGGAACCCCGACCCCGATAGAGGAATGTGGCTCGCTGCCGACCGCGAGGGCCACGAGGGCCGGACGGGCTATGTCGAGGAGACCGCCGGGGCGTACTACGCCGCCCGGTTAGGCGTGCTCGAACACCTCACGGAGCGCGACCGGCAGGCGTCGGTGCTCGTGGTGCGCCACGTGACGCCGGAGTACTGGGGACCCACAGGGGTGTGGCAGGTCCGCGAGACGGTCAGGGATGCCTTCGAGGGCGAGTTCGGCACGGCCGAATCGTTCGGCAACGCACTCCGCCAGCTCGAACCTCAACTACCGGTCTCGCTCGCGCGCCTCCAACGAAAATCCTCGCTCGCGGCGGGCGTCCAGTCCAGTCTGTCGGCCTTTGACGACTGAAGCCGGAATCCTTTCGCCGCCGCCCGTCTCACTGATGCTATGAGCAACACGGATACGGGTCGTCTGCGTGCGCTCGGCGTCGCGCTTGCCGCCGCGATTCTCGGTCTCTTCGTGGCCTTCGTCCTCGGTGCCGTCATCATCCTCCCGCTGGGTTTCGTCGGCATCGAACTCAGCGCGCTGACGCTACTGGTGATTTCGCTGATTACGGGACAGGGCATCGCCTTCGGCGGCACTGCACTGCTGTATCTACGTCTGCGCGGACTCGGACGGCGATACATCGGCATGCGAATCCCCTCGCTCCGGGACGCCATTGCCGCTGTGAGTGGCTATCTGCTCGCGTTCGTCGGTCTGCTCGTCGGAACGGCGCTGGTCGCGCTCACACAGGTCGAGACTGCACAGAATCAGGTCGCTCAAATCGCCACCCAAAATCCCGAGGTGCTCCTCCTGCTGATTCCCGCCTCGTTCGTCCTCATCGGTCCCGGCGAGGAGCTGCTCTTCCGCGGTGTCGTGCAGGGGCGAATACGGGAGGCGTTCGGTCCCGTTCCCGGGGTGCTCCTCGCGAGCGCCATCTTCGCCGCGATACATTTCACGGCGCTGACCGGCGGCGTCGGCGGGCGGCTGGCGACCATCGGCGTGCTCTTCTTCCCGAGTCTCGTCTTCGGCGCGGCCTACGAGTTCACCGACAATCTCGTCGTGCCGGCGTTCATCCACGGCGCGTACAACGCGACGCTGTTCACGCTGCTCTATATCTTCCTCAAAACCGGCGGCATGCCAGCCGGGGCGGTCTGATTCGTCACACCGGCACCGGCAGCCACCGCAGCCAGCCGGTCACCCGCTCGGGCGGGAACAGTGGCGGGTGGAGCACGAGCCAATCGAGCAGCGTCAGCCCGAACCCGTGGGCGACGACGGAGGGGAGAATCGACCGGCTTCGATAATCGACTGCGCCGAAAAGCACGTCCGTGGGTCCTGACAGCAGCAGTTCGATTGGTGGCTTGCTCGCGTGCTGGAGGGCATAGATGACGGGGCTGATGAACACGCTCTTGAACCCGATTTCGCGCACGCCGACACAGAGCAATCCACGAAAGTAGGTCTCGGCGGCGAGCACGATCACGAACTGCCCGACAGCGTGCGGGAGAAACGACGACAGCGCCGGCTTGACGCCCCACATCGGGTAGTACGTCCGTACTGTCGGCAGCGACGAGCCGACGAGATAGAACGGAAGCACGAACAGCGCGAGCAACAGGGTGTTCCGCAGCGCTCGCCGGTCGACGCGCCAGCCGAGACGCCGGCCGTACAGCCGTGCGAGCGCCATCGGCCCGACGAGATAGAGCAGCCCATCGCGGACGGCGCGCGCCCACAGTCCCACACCCCCGCCCCGTTCGAGAACCATCCACACGGCCGCAAGCACCGCTCCCCAGAGCAGGGCAAGCGCGACCCACCGTCGCCCCGACGGCTCGGTCACTACTCCTCGGTCTGGACGGGACCCGTCCCGATGACCTCGCGCACGCTCGCCTCGAACTCCTGGCGGCGCTCGAAGTACGTCTCGTCGACCTCCGCGAGCACGTCGGCCAGTTCGGTCGGACCATCGGGCGTCCGAATCTCGACGTCACCGACTCGCCGTTCGAGCGCCGACCGTTCCATCCCCCACGTCAGCCGCGAGGTGACGCGCGCCAATGGCACGCCCTCGACGGACGCACCCTCGCCAAGCTCGACGACTGGTCCCTCGTCCTCGACTTCCTCGTCGGCTTCGTCATCGGCCATACGAACACCGCGTGACGGCCCGCTTTGTGTTTTACGAACCACTTTTTAGCGGGGGTGTCGCGCGCTCGCTACGCTTGCGCGGACGCTACCGCTCACTACAACCACAAACCGCACAGCATGCCGAAGCCCTCGGCACGCGCTCCCTACGGTCGCTCGCGTGCCTCGCCCTTCATCCGCCAGGAACCGCCGCCGCAACCGCGCTGCTGCGGCCGCGCCGTGACCGCACCGCGGCCACGGGTCCCACGAGCCGAACGAGTTTTCGCCCGCTCGGGCCGAGGGCGGGCATGGACTTCGACTCGTTCGTGCTCGCGGCGGCCACCGCCGACCTGAGCGACGAGCCGGCCGCACGCGCCCACGCCGACGCCGTCGAGTTCCGCATGGACCTCGCCGAGGACCCACTCGACGCGCTCGCGGCCTACGACGGCGAACTCCCGCTGATCGCGACCAATCGCACGGTCGAGGAGGGCGGCGATGCACCCGCAACCCCCGACCGGCTCGCCGCGCTCGAACACGCCGCCGACTGTTCGGCTGTGGCGGCAATCGACATCGAACTGGCGACCGTCGAGGATGAAAAATGGCTCGCCGAGCATGCCCGTGAGCACGACGCCGCCTGCATCGTCTCGACGCACGACTTCGACGCGACGCCATCACGAGCGGCGATGGAGGAGACCTTGGAACGCGCGAGCGAACACGGTGCGGTCGCGAAGCTCGCCGTCACCGCTCACACGCCCGCGGACGTGCTCGACCTGCTTGCGGCAACGCATACCCTCGACAGCGACGGCAAACGGGTGGCGACGATGGCGATGGGCGCGGTCGGCGGCCACTCGCGGGCCATCGCGCCACTCTACGGTTCGCGTATCGCCTACGCACCGCTCGACCCCGAGCGCGCGACCGCTCCCGGCCAGTACGACCTCACGACGCTCGCCGGACTGCTCGATACCCTCGATTAGTCGGCGCTCTCGGGACGCTCGTCGGCCGCGCTCGTGCCCAGTCGCATCGCAATGGCGACGCCGAGCACGCTCACGAGCACTCCCGTGACCACGAACGCCGCGAGGCGAGCGTCGCCACCGATGGTGAACCCGCGCACCGAAACGATGCCGAGGCTCGTCGCCGGCATCCGCAGCGAGTCGATGACGCCGGCGCGTTCGAGGAAGTAGGCCCCGAATCCCCGAACCACGAGACCGACCGCGACCAGCACGAACGGCAGGTTGAGCGCAGCGTTGCCGACCCGGCCGCTGTGAACCCTCTCGTCGGCGACCCGGCCGGCGCTCGCGGTCAGCGCCGCCGTCGTCAGCCACGGGACGCTATGGAACAGAAAGGCCATGACCGTCACGAGCCCGCTCGCCTCGCCGGCAAGCGGCGTGGCGCTGATGGCACCCGCGACGAGACCCACGAGCGCCAATCCCGCGGCGATGACGCCGGTGACGACCGAGAGCCGCCCGGTGTAGAGACCGTCACGCACACCCGTGAGTGCCCCGAGCGCATCGTCGACACCCAGTCCCTTATAGAGGACGAACAAGCCTGTAATGGCGGCGACGGCCGCGACCGCATTCCGCAGGCTTCGGGCGAACAGCACGAACGCCGGTATCGCGAGCAGCGCGACGCCGATGGGCACTAGCACTGTCTGCCGGAGGTCCTCGTCGGCGAGGAACTGCTTCAGCAGGTAGTAGGTCGATTCGAGGTCGCGGGCCTGCCGGACGACCACCCGCGAGACGCCGTCGACGCGCACCCGACTTTCGACGACGTGGACGACGCGCTCCTCGGTCGTGCTGTCGGTGACGACGACCGCCGACTCGATGGCATGGTCGGCGAGCACCCCCTCCAACTGGCGGGCGAGGTCGCGGTCGGCATCGACCGACTCGTCCACCCCGGAGACGACCGCCACTACTGGGTCCTCGCCCGATTCCCGCAGCTCGCCGGCGAGGCGCAGCCCTTCGAGCAGACAGTTCACGCGGCTGCTCTCGGGGTCTTCGAGACCCACGTTAGTGACCAACGAGCGGACCGCCCGCTCGCCGACCACCGGCAGCTCGTCGGTGAGGGCGGCGACGGTCTCGTCGCGGTCGATGCAAACGACGAGCGTGCTCACGGCTGGTGGTCACGACCGCGGGATGAAAACGCTCGCGGTGGCTTCATCGTCGGTTACAGCCGTAGCTCGAACTCCTCGCTGACGCCGAGAGAGTCGGCCATGCCCGCGCCGAAGGCGTAGGCCACACCCTGCGATTGCCCTCTGAGCCGCTCCATCAGGCTCTGTTTCGGCGTGAACTCCTCGACCTCGACGTCGTGGCCGAGGCGCTCCTCGATGCGCTCCTCGACGTCCTCGCGGGTGCCGAGTTCGTCCACGAGACCGTTCTCGGCGGCGTCGGAGCCGAGATAGATGCGCGCCTCGGTCTCTCGAATCGTCTCTTCGTCGAGCCCGCGGCCCTCGGCGACGCGCTCGACGAACGTCTCGTAGTAGTCGTCGACGATGCTTTGGAGGTACTCCTGGTCGTCCTCGTCGGGTTCTTTCAGCGGGAAGCCCGCGTCTTTGTACTCACCGGCGTTGAGCGGCTGGTATTCGAGACCCAGTTTGTCCGCGAGACCTTTCGCGTTCACGTTCGAGCCACGGACGCCAATCGAGCCGACGATGCTCGCCTCGCGCGCCCAGAGTTCGTCACAGCCGCTTGCGATCCAGTAGCCGCCGCTCGCGCAGGTGTCGGTCGCATAGGCAATCGTTGGGCCGTCGAATTTCTCGGCCGCGAGCCGGATGTCCTCGCTCGGGAGGACCTCGCCGCCGGGCGTGTTGAGTTTGACGACTAAGGCCTCGGCGTTCGGGTCCTCGTCGGCACGTTCGATCTGTTCGACGATCTTGTCGGCCGGAATCGAGCGCCGCCGGTTCCCCGGCAGGCGACTCCCCTCGCGCGTGATGGGTCCCTCGACGGCGACCTCGACAGTATTATAGCCGTTCTCCGCTCGGGCACGCAGCCGTTTGATGGTCCCCCAGACGCCGGCTCCGGCGCTCGCACCGATGGCTGCGCTCATGAATCTCGTCCGCGAATCGGTCGGCATACCTACTCATCGGATGGGCGGCGGATGAATCGTTCGCTCGCGGCGTGGAACGTGGGTTCTTCGTGTGGTCGCGGTCGTTTAGAGCTTGCCCGCTTTCTGCAGTTTCATCAGGTCCTCGGTGTCGAGGGTCTCGCCCTGCTTGAACTGCTCGTAGATCTCTTCGGCCTCGGCTTCGGCCTCCTCGCGGCGCTGGTCGCGCTCGGATTTGCGCTCCTGTTCTTCCTCTTTGTCCATCTCGCGCAGGCGCTTCTGTACTTCGACGAAGTCCTCGTGGTGGCGGTCGGCGGCCTCTTGGGCCTCGACGAACTTCTCGTGCCACTCGTCGGCCTCGTCGCGCACGTCGTCGGCCTCACGATAGGCCTCTATCATCTGATTGTGGTGCTCTTGGGCCTCGTCGGCGAGTTCGGTCACCTTCTCGTGGTGCTCGGAGGCTTCGGCGCGAATCTCCTCGGCTTCGGCTTTGACCTCTTCGAGTCCGTCGGTGTCGTCGAGCGCTTCCTTTCGCTCGCGGTACTGCTCGCGTTTGTTCTCGATTTTCTCGATGAGTTCGCGCTCGTCTTCGGTCGAGAGCACCTCGGTCTGCTGGCGGAACTCCAACTTCTCGATTTCCTCTTCGAGTTCGTCGAGGTCCTTGCTCTCGTCGAGTTCGAGGTCGCCTTTCATCTCCTCGACCTCGTCGAACAGCTCGTTGGCCTCGGCGTTGAGCTCGTTGCGCTTTTGTTTGTGTTCCTGTACCTCGTCGTTCAGCTCGTCGCGCTTTTCCCTGTGTTCCTGTGCGAGGTCGACTTGCTCTCGGGTCTTCGCGTTGAGTTCGTCGCGTTTGGAGGCGCGTTCGGAGGCCTGTTGGTTCAGTTCGTTACGCCGGTCGCGGAGCTTGCCGGCGAGTTTTATCAACTGTCCTTTCGAGTCGCTTTCGAGGTCGTCGTCGGTGAGTTCGACGTTCGCTGATTGGTCGATTGTGCTCATGGTTCTGTTGCGATTCCAGTCGCGCCGGCGCGTGGTCGCCGCTCCCGGTCGGTGGCTGACGCCTGAGGAGAGGTCCGTATCATTCTGTGTGCGATACCACGGTGAACGCCGGCGGCGTTCTGGCATGTACTGATACTGCCAGAACCGATTTAAACGTTGTGGTCGTGTGAGATGTTCCCTGACAGCACCGCTGTCAGCGCTCGTACTCGTTGCTCACCTGCCACTCGTCGGTCACGAGCGACAGTTCGACGCGCTCGGCGTCGGCCGGCAGGTCGACTGCGCCGACCGACTCTCGCGTGAGCGCAGCGACGTCGACCGATAGCGTTCCGCTCTCGGTGCCGGCCGTCCAGTCGAGGTCACCGGCGACCGGTTCGGTCGTGTCGTTCACGATGACGACCGCTGGTTCGGTCGCTGTCGGGTCGTCGAGCAGTGCGTTAACTGGCTCGAACGCCGCATCGATGGCGTCGTCCGTCGCCGTCGGTGGACGAAAGGCCGTGATCATCGAGTCGTTCGACAGCCGTAGCGCCTCGATTGCCCGTTTGGCATGGGTAGCCGCCTCGCCGTCGGCTTCGGGGACCACGTAGCGTGTCCGGGCACCGCTTTCGGCACGTCCGTCGAGCACCCACGATGCCCCCTCCCTGCCGGCATCGAGACCCGGCGTCGGAACCACTCCCGTGTCGTCCGGTAGTGCTGCCGTGGCCGCCGTCGCGGTCGCCGCACCGCCGTCGCCCGTCGAACGGCACACGCGCCAGTTCTCCGCCTCGGTCGTGACGTCGAACTCGTGGGCGTCGTCGTGAACCCCGAACGCGGCGAGGCTCGGCCGATGACCGACCGCTCCGGCGAGCGTGCGCGCGACCGACCGGGCGCGTTCGGCGTCGAGCGCGCCCGACCCCATCGGGACGTCCTGCATCACGAGGACCCCAGCCGCGTCGGCCGCCTCGTAGAACGATTCCGGCGGCACGTGGCCGTACCAGCGAAGGAGGGTCGCGTTCGCCGCGACCGCCCGCTCGACGGTCCCCGTGGCGTCCTGCCCGTCGACTGGCAGCGACACGAGACCACGGACCGGCACGCGGGTTCCGTTGACCGACATCCCCGCGGCGTCGTATTCGACGGTGCGAAAGCCGGTCGTCGCCGTTCGTTCGTGTTCGCCGAGTGACGCCCGGACCGTGTAGCGATGCTGTGGACCGACCCCGCGCGGCCACCACCTGTCGGGGTCGCGCACCGACAGCCGACCCTGCACCGTGACGCGCTCGCCCGCGCTCGCGGTGACGCCGACCTGACTCAACGCGCTCGCGCCCGCTGCCCCTTCGGGCCGGAGCGAGAGCCGCACGCGACCGTCGAGGCCGCTGCCGGCGTCAATGGTCACGATGGCGTTGACGCCCGCATCATCGCCGCTCTCGTCGGTTCGAATCGTGAGGTCGGTGATGACGCTCTCGGGGACTCCCTCGACGCGAGCACCCCACCGGATGCCGGGAACCCGCTCGCTCTCGGGGACGAGCGATGTCTCGAAGACGCCGCCGAAGCGATCTGTGGGCGCACGACACTCGACGAGGAGCTCGTTCTCCGCCTCGGGGTCGAAGGTCGTCCGGAAGGGCGTGAAGTAGGTGTCGTGGCTCCCGACGAACTCGCCGTTCAGCCAGACACGGGCGTGGGCGTAGAGACCGCGAAGGGCGAGCAGTGCCCGCTCCTCGCCGTCGCGTGGGTCCGGGAACCGCGTGCGGTAGGCGACGGCGCGCTCACCCGCAAAGCGGTCCGGACTCGCGGCACTCTCGATGGCTCGCCAGTCGTCGGCCTCGGGCGGGTCGTCGCTGGGGTCGACGGCGGCGGCCGTCCACTCGCACAGCTCCATATCTGGTAGGGTGTGGGCCGCGGTCATAGCCCTTCTGACCCACTCGCGTGCCCGACAGGCTTCACTTTCGCTCCGGGGATGGCTCTGGTTCATCCGTTTCGCGGCCGTCGTTCCGCCGTGTTCGACGAACTCACACCCACCTGCGAGGCGACCGACTGCGACCGCGAACTCACCACTCCGGCGCTCGTCTTTCGGAACGGGTGCGGTGAACGTCGTGCCTACGAGTGTGCCTGCGGCGCGGTCACGGTGACGGTCGCAAAGACACACGCCTAAATGCCGTCCCAGCCGAGGGCGGTCATGGAAGAGGTCGTCCGTGCGCGCGGTCACGAGAACGTCAGCGCGCGCCATGCGAGCACGCTCGAACTCACGAGCGATGAGTATCTGACGCCGACGGGCGACTGTATCCTCGGTATCGAAGCCGACCGCACGCCCGCCGAGTTCGGTACCGGGTTCGTCGAGACCTGTCGTGACGGGAATGCGACGATCTCCCTGACGCTCGACGCCGGCGACCACACCGAAATCGTCACCGGTCGCGGCCATCCCGAGTTGACCTTCGAGAACGAGCGCAGCCTCGTCTGTCGGACGAGCGAGTACGTCGACGACCGGACCGTGATGGTCGACGCCGACAAGGCGGCCGCCGACCTCGATAGGGCTTTCGTCGACGCGCTCGCCGAGGGCGCGGAACTCACGGGAACTCTCCGCGTCGACTAGGGTTTTGTGGCCGGCGCTCTTTCCACAGTCATGAGCGAAGACGAACCGCCGGAGAACATCAGCGGCGGTCCCGGTGGCGGTGGTCTCGCCGAAGAGTTCGACGAACGCGAGGCCGAAACCCGTGCCGAGGCCGTCGTGGACCGTCTCGGGGAACTGTACTGGCAGAAAACGTATGGGGGTCAGGACGCCTTCGAGTGTCTCGTCCGCACGATTTTGAGCCAGAACACTTCCGATAAAGCGAGCCAGCCCGCCCACGACGCGCTGCTGAGTCGCTACGGCGGTGCGGACACGGACCTCGCGGTCGCACTCGCCGGATCCGACCAACCGACACTCGCCGAAACCATCCAATCGGCCGGTCTCTACAACCAGAAATCGAAGACGATGACGACCATCGCCGAGCGTGTGATCGAGGAGTACGGTGGTGCTGACGGGTTCGACGAGTTCGTCACCGGTGAAGACCCCGCGACGGTGCGCGAGACGCTGCTCGATTTCTCCGGCGTCGGTCCCAAAACCGCCGACTGCGTGCTCCTGTTCTCGGGCGGGCGTGCGGGCGTCTTCCCGGTCGATACCCACGTTCACCGCATCTATCGCCGACTCGGTATCGCGCCGGCCGATGCCGACCACGAGGCAGTTCGAGCGGTGTTGGAGGAGCAGGTTCCAGCCGAAAAGTGCGGATTCGGCCACACCGCGAGCATCCAGTTCGGCCGGGACTACTGTACTGCGCGTAAGCCAGCTTGCTTGGATGATCCCGATGCTTGCCCGATGGCCGACTACTGCGAGCAGGTCGGTGTCTACCCCGAGACGGGCGAGGTGGTCGACCCGGCCGACGCGACGGCGGAGTGATTGATTATCGGAGCAATCCATAGTTCTGTGCGAGTTCTTCCCAGCAGTTGGGAGATCCAGCGTGCGAGATACACAGCGCATATCTTGCACATCGGGTCGCAAATGGTGTTTTCTCGGGTGACTGAATCGAGCTAGTTCGCCGTTTGATATAAAGCGTATTTTCACTTTCGCTCCGATAGGATGCCGTATTTTACTGTGGCCTGCATTGTCGATATCGGGGTCCAATATCCAATGAACGCCAAAGCCGCTGATTTCGTTATCAACACCGTTACTGACCTCTCTGAGTCAGTGTCGTTCTATCGAGACACCCTTGGACTAGAGCTTGAGATGCTCAATGAAGAGGGAGGATTTGCGGAGTTTGCGCTTCCACCAACCACGCTCGCGCTTGGTGAAGCAACCCCTCAGATGCCCGTCTCTCCGGGAGAAGGCGGCACTAGTGTCGCAATGGCAGTCGATGATGTCGAAGCTGCCGCCGAAGAACTCCGAAATGATGGAACAACTGTCCTGATGGACCCCATCGAAACTGGCGTGTGCCACATGGCGATGGTTGCCGATCCGGACGGTAACCCAATTATGCTTCACAAGCGAAATGATGGCACACACGGACGGGTTGATCCATTTCCTTGATCTCCGAGTGTAGCCGGGAGCTGTTCGCTGACTACATGCTCTGAGCCGGTCGCGCTGCTTTCAGCGATACAGGAACCTCTCACGTTAGAACGTCCGAACACTTCTGCGAATCACTACGAGTTAGCGCCCGCGGAGCGCGACCACCAGGGCGAGCGAAAGCAGCACGAACGCGACCAGCGAGAGGTTTGGAATCGTCAGCCCGAGCAGCCGAAACTGGACGGACCCACAGCCGCCGACCGTACACGTCGTGGACTCGACCGCTACCTGCACGTAGGAGTGGTAGGCCGCGACAACAGTTCCGAGGGCCGACAGCGGCAGCGCGCTGCGATAGACATCGGGCCGGTCTTCGAGCGCGGCGACGCCCACAACGAGAACGAGCGGGTACATCAGGATGCGCTGATACCAGCAGAGTTCGCAAGGAATCAGGCCGAGAACTTCGCTGAAGTAGAGGCTCCCGGCGGTGGCGACCACGGCGACGAGCGTACCGGCGGCGAGCACGGGTCGAGTGTCGATGCGTCGCATTCACCGATTCATCGTACAACCGGAACGTAGTGGTTGCGGTGCGGTCGTAACTTACTGGATCAGCAGAGAGCGAGGCACTCGCACCAAGCGAGCGCGGGATTTCATTTGAATCTGAACGTTTCGAGGTTCTTCGGCGCGAACGTTCGCATGTTGTAGTTGTGATAGAGCGCCGACGAGAAGTCCTGGACGCTCTGCTCGTCGCCGTGGACGCAGAGCACTTTCTCCGGGCGGGGATTCATCGTCTTCACGAAGTTCTCCAACCCTTGCCGGTCGGCGTGGCCGGAGAAGCCATCGACGGTCTCGACGTTGAGTTCGAGGTTCAGCGTGCCAGAGCGCCCGCGTCCCCCGTTCATCGGAATCTCGTCCCAGCCGTTCTGGATGCGCCTCCCAAGGGTTCCTTGGGCCTGATACCCCACAAACGTCATCGTGGTGTCGGGGTCGCCGCCGAGGTGTTCGAGCCACGACATGATTGGTCCGCCAGTGACCATCCCCGATGTCGAGAGAATGATGGCGGGGTCGCCAGCGGCGATTGCCTCGCGTTCGTCCTCGCCCTCGTCGATGTGGTTGAATTGCGGGGCGAGGAAGGGGTTCTCGTCGTCGTGGAAGATCCTATCTCGAAGGTCGTCGCGCAGGTATTCGGGGTAGGTCGAGTGGATGGCCGTCGCCTCCCATATCATCCCGTCGAGGTGGACGGGCATTTCGGGGATCTTCCCGCTTCGCATCGCCTCTTCGAGGACGAGCATGATCTCCTGTGACCGACCCACCGCGAAGGATGGAATCAGGACCTTCCCGCCGCGCTCGACGGTTTCGTTGATGACCTCGATGAGGCGCTCCTCGGAGTCCTCCTGGTCGGTCTTGTAGTCGTTGCGCCCGCCATAGGTCGATTCCATCACGAGCGTCTCGACGCGGGGGAAGTCGTTGACAGCGCCGTTGAACAGTCGGGTATCGTCGTAGTGGATGTCGCCCGAGAAGGCGACGTTGTAGTAGCCCTCGCCGATGTGGAAGTGCGCGACCGAACTCCCGAGAATGTGGCCGGCGTTGTGCAGCGTGAGTTTCACGTCCGGGGCGATGTCGGTCACGTCGCCGTATTCCACGGGAATGGTGTGTTTGACCGCCTCGCGCACCATCGAACTCTCATAGGGCGGACTCCGGCCCTCCTTGGCCGCGACATCCAGATAGTCCAGTTGGAGGAGTCCCATCAAATCTCTGGTAGGTTCGGTGGTGTAGATGGGACCATCATATCCGTATTTGAACAACAGGGGAATCAGTGCCGAGTGGTCGAGGTGGGCGTGAGTGAGGACGACGGCGTCGAGCGAGTTGAGTGGGTTGGCCTCCGGAACCTGCAAGTACGGTGCGTCCTCGGAGCCGGGCTTGTCGCCACAGTCGATGAGAATCCTGGTCTCGGGCGTCGAGAGGATGAAGCTCGCTCGACCCACTTCCCGACAGCAGCCCAGCGTGGTGATGCGCACCCACTGGTCGTCGGACATCTCCTCGCGGTGGATCTGGCGGCCAACCCGCTCCAGAATGTCCCGGCGCTCCTCGCGCTCCTGTTTGAGGAAGTTCCTGACGTTCGAAACTGTGGAGGACTCGATGGGCGGCGTGCGGACGACCTCGGGCGTCCAGCCGACCTCTTGGGTGATCTCCCGGAGGGTGGAGCCATGCCGACCGATGACCATCCCCGGCTTTGCGGCCTCGATGACCACCTCGCCGGTGTCCTCGTGGAAGTCGACGTTCGAGACGTCCGCTGCGTCGGGGATCACCGACCGTACCGTCTCGCGGGCGCTCTCGGGCGGCGTGAGCGCGTCGGGTTCCGGGCGCACCGTGATGCGCTTTCTGAGCTGGCCGGCGAGGTCACGGATGAGGTTTCCGTTGCGCGCGAACTTCTTCGGGTCGCGCGTGTAGATGACCAGTTCCGGTCCCTCGTAGGTCACGTCCGACACTGAAATGTCGTCCGGCAGTTCGTCCGTTATCGTCGATGCTATCTCGTCGAGTTGCTTATCTACCGTGCTCATACTGAGACTCGGTCCATGTGAGATGGGTGCCCGAGGGGCCCCGAGCGACCGCCAGTCGGCAACGTTTCGTCGCTCGCCGTCGTTGAAACAGCGCGTATCCTATGCGGTGCGCTCTGGAGGGTTTCGACCCATCGGGGTTTCGGGTTCGGACCTCGCGTTCGGCGCTGAGAGTCCGGAAAACCCGTGTGTATTTCGAAGTATAGGATGGCGATTATAAAACCTTTCGCAAAGCCGTAACCCGCTCGCCACCGTCGACCGACCATGCGAGTGACACCGAAGACCGTGGCCGCAGCCCACGAACGAACCATCGAACGCGCCCCGACTGTGGTCTCGCTCATCAACGAGGTTCGTGCCGACCTCGGTGATGCCTTCGACACCGAGGTGGCGAGCGTCACCGTCGAGGAATATCGCAACGAGGCCGATACCGTCTTCGCCGACGGCGACCGTGCGGTCAACGTCGCCGCGCTGTTCGACATTCTTGAGAACCTCGACGTCGAGGACGACTACCCGGGCTTCGTCGTCGACGAACTGCTCGGCCGCGAACTCGCCGGGATGATCGCCGGCCCGCAACCACTCAGACTGCTCGGCGAGGCGACCTTTCACTACGCCGACGTGAGCACCCATATCGATGGTCCCGCCGGCGCGGACGACGCGCTCGCGGCGCTGGCGGCGGGCTTTCAGACGCGACTGCCGGGCTGGGAGTGGAACGAAAAGCCGAGTCCGTTCGCGGTCGATTAGGCGTCGGCCGCCGCCTCGTCGCTCCCGTCGGTCGGTTGGCTCTCGGGACCCATCCGTCGGCGATTGGCGAGCGCGAGCGCGGCGAACAGCGCGCCGCCGACCGCACGCAGCGCGAGGTCGAAGGTGAGCGTGTTGAACGAGACGGCCATCCCGAGCGCCGTGAGGACGCTCTCGACGCTGTTGAACAGCAGGCCGGGAGCCATCAACAGCAGAGCGGCGAGCGCGAACGCGGCCCGCTCGGACCACGACACGGGACTGTAGAGGAAGCCGATGACCGTCGCGCCGAGCGCGACGACCCCGAGGAACACGCCCGCAACCGGAATCAATACTTCAGGAACGAAGTAACCGATATCGAGCACGTCGGCGAAACTGATGACGCGGTAGGTCTTTTCATCGGTGGGTAGCGCATCGGCGTTCGGCAGCCGCCGCAACAGCACGATGCCCGGAACGAGGACGAACGCGAAGGGGACGATGGCCTTGTTGAGCGACAGCGAAAAGGCCTCCACCCCAGTTTGAAACGGGTCGGATTTCGCCACGCCCGATGCCGCATACGCCGCGACCGCTACTGGCGGCGTGATGTCGGCGATGACGCCGAAATAGAGGATGAACAGGTGCGCGGCCAGCAGCGGCACCTCGAACTGGGCGATGGCCGGACCGAGCAGCGAGACGAGAATGATGTAGGTAACTGTGGTCGGCATTCCCATCCCGAGAATGATCGAGGAGATAGCGGTGATGATCAGGAGCAGGACGAGCGAGCCGCCCGCGACGTTGAGAATCAGCGTCGTCAGATTCGGTCCCAACCCCGTCGTACTGATGACGCCGGGGATGATGCCGGCGGCGGCGACCGCGATGACGACAGGAGTGGCGGTGCGCGCGCCCGATTCCATCGACTTCTCGATGAATCCGAGGAAGCCGACCGCCCGGTTGTCCGCGAGCTGTGGTCGGTCGAGCGCTCCGGTGATGGTCCCGACGGCGTCGTCGACCTGGTCGTCGTAGTTCAACAGCGGCGACTCGCCGTGCGGACGGACGGCCAGCGTGAGGAGACACACGGCGATGACGAGCCAGCCCATCGATCCCGCGACCGCCGTCGCGGCCGCACCGGGAGCCATCCCCGCCCCGCCTGCGCCGGTGAGTGCCGCAATCACGCCGACACCGGCGACGAGGTGGGCGAGGAACTCCGCGAGTGCAATCGTCCCGATGACGCCGACCAGCGGCCAGCGCGTGCGCTCGTTGTAGGCCGCGACGAACGCGATGAGCGCGACCATAGCGAGGATGGTGTACCACGCCGAGCGCGCGACCGTCAGCCGGACGACGATGAGATAGTACAGCAGGAGGAGAATGGGCACGAGATAGAACCAGCCGGTCCGCAGATGCGAGCGAAACGCGACGAGTTCGGCGGGGTCGACGCCGCCGATGCTTGCCCGCGAGGCTTCGAGGTGGACCATCACCCAGACGCCGAAGAAGAAGACGATTGCGGGAATCGCCGCCGCGACGATGACGTCCGCAAAGGGCGTCCCCGTGTACTCGACGATGAGGAAGGCCGCCGCACCCATCACCGGCGGGAGAATCTGCCCGCCGGAGGACGCGGAGGCCTCGACCGCGCCGGCGAACTCCGAGCGATAGCCCGTCTTCTTCATCAGTGGAATCGTGAACGCTCCCGTGGTGACGGTGTTGGCAATCGATGACCCCGAAATCGTTCCCATGAAACCCGATGCGAGGATGCTCGCCTTCGCCGGGCCGCCTTTCCGTCGCCCCGTGGCGGCGTAGGCCAGATCGATGAACCACTGACCCGCGCCGCTCATCTCCAGGAAGGCCCCGAAGAGGATGAAGATGTAGATGAACTGCACGCTCACCCTGACCGGGACGCCGAAGACGCCGTTTGCGGTGTTGTACCAGAGGTCCTGAATGATGGCTGACCACGGACTCGGCGGAATGCGACCGAGCACGCCGATGAGTACTGCGTTATCCGGAATCAGGTAGCCAAAGCGCGCATAGACGATGAACATGCCGACGATGGCCATCAGGTAGAACCCGAGCGTGCGTCGTGTCGCCTCAAGCACGAGCAACACGCCGAGCGCGCCGAGAACGAACGCATACGAGGTCTCGTCGAGTGGGATGCCGAGCGTCGAGAGCGCCTGGACCGGAGCCGCAAGCAGCGGTAGCACCTCGGCGGTCGTCCGCCCGGAATCGAGACCGAGCGAGCGCAACTGCTGTATCTCTTCGAACTCCAGCAGGATGTAGAGCGTGCTCAGTATCGCCCCGACCATCAGAACGATATCGACGGGCGTGACGCGCTCGCGGTCAGGGTCGAGCAGCAGCCAGCGAACCGCGCCGCGAACGCCGTGCCCAACGCGCGTCACCGGGTTCGACTCTCCAAGCCGGTCTTCGAGCGCCGGCACGACCCGCGCCAGCCGCCGTGAGAGGAAGCCATCGCCCTGTGTCGCCGGAAAGAGCAGAAAGGTGAGTAGGAGTCCGAACGTGACGTGGATGCTGTTCACCTGCAGGGACTGGAGCGCGCCGAGGTTGACCTCGCCATAGAGTGGGAGCGAAAACCGGAAGATGAACCCGCGGGCGGCCAGCCATAGCTGAAACGCCGAGAACGCGACCGCGATGACGATGACCGCCAGTGCCCCCACCCCACGGAGCGAGCGCCGGCGTTCGAGTTCGTCGATGAGCTCGTCGGTGTCCTCGGCGGTTTGCTCCCCTGTGACGCCTGCTGTGTCGTCGGATGTATCAGTGCTCATTAGTCGAGAGTATCGAGTGTCGTGCTCAAAACGGAGCGTTCGGTGATGTGTAGACGGACGCCCTCGGCGTTCGAGAGCGCCACGAGGTCGTAGCTGCGATTACCGACTCGAAGCCGGTGGTCGGCGGTCCGACCCGGTTTCACGTACAGCTCCTCGTAGCTCCCCTGCGGGTCGAACGTGAACGAACCGTTCTCGCGGGAGACGTTCGCGCGGGCGGGCAATCCCCAGCCGTAGGACTGAAACTCCATGCGCGTCATCACGAGCGAGCCGTTCCGGACGACGTAGATGTCGTGAACGGGCGTCTTCTCGACACTATGGGTGTAGGTCAGCACGACCGGCGTTCCGTTCGAAACGGGAGTAGCGAGCAACTGTTCGCCGCTGCTGGCGTCCTCGACGACGAGCGCGCTGCCGGCCGGCGTCGCTGCGGCGACGGCAGTGAGCGTCAACGCGATAGCCGCCACCACGACGAGTGCACGAACGGCCCGTCGCTGTCGGTCGGTCATCGATAATCGTGTTCAGTCATTGTCGGTGTTCGGCGTCCGATTCGCGGCTGGCTGTTCGACGGGCTAGGACGAGGTTGTTCCGCCACCCATCGTCGTCTCCCCGCCCGTCGCGGTGCCGCCGGACCCGCCCATCGTGGTCCCGCTCGTGCCGGTCGCATTGCCCGAGCCGCCCGCCGAGTCGAAGTACGCCGCCGCGCCGGGGTGGAGCTTGATCGGCATCCCTTCTAGGGCGGAGCCGGCGGAGATGAACTCGGTTTTGATGGTCAGGTCGGAGACATTGTCGAAGATCGCCGCCGTCACGGTTTGGACGGTCTCTTTCGGAACCTGCGTCGTCGTGGCGATCATCGCCTGCACCGCAACCGTGGGCTTGGGTTCGTTGACACCTTGATAGGTACCCGCGGGGATCTTGTCGTTGGCGAAGAAGCTCGCAGCCTGTTTGACCTGCTGGCGCTCCTTGCCGTCGATGGCGACGATGCCGATGGAACTCGTCTCGGCGAGTTCGGCGATTGCCCCGACCGGCCAGCCGCCGACGACGAATGCGGCGTCGATGTCGCCGTTTTGGATCTGTTCGGCGGCCTGCGAGAAGTCGGTGTTCTGCTCGGTGTATTCGGTGACGCCGACCGCCTGTAGGATCTTCTTCGCATCGACCTGCGTCCCGCTGCCGAGGTCGCCGGTGTTGATGGTCTTGCCGCTCAAATCAGCCACTTCTTGGACATTGCTGTTGCCGGGCGTGACGATGGTGATCGTCTCGGGATAGAGCGTCCCGACGCCGCGCAGGCTCCCGACAGCGTTGCCTTTGAATGCGTCGATGCCCGTGCCGTTTTTCGCAAAGGAGGCGATGTCGTTTTGAATCAGCGCGAAATCGGCCGAACCGTCCGCGAGGCTGCCGACGTTTTCGACTGATGCGCCCGTCGAGCGCACCTGCAGACTGAAGTCGGTCTCCGATTGGACGACCTGCTTGATCTCGTTCGAGAGCGGGTAGTAGGTCCCACCGGTGCCGCCGGCGTCCCAGACGAGGTTGTTCCCACCGCCGCCCCCACCACCGCCGGAGCCGTTGCCGCCACCGCCGCTCCCGCCGCCACTCGTGCCACCGCCGGAGCCGTTGCCGCCACCGCTACCACCGGAACAGCCAGCGAGACCGGTCGCGCCGACGACGCCGAGCGCACCCGCCGTCCGCAGGAACGTCCGCCGAGAGGCGTCCGTGGAGGTCGTCTTCGAGTCCCGATTACCGTCAGTTTTTGCCATGCAATAACCGAGTCGGCTCCGACGGTATTAACCTTATTGTAGGCACTAATTCCTCTTCCTCAACGAACACCAGAGTCCGCCGATAGGGGCTAGCGTAAGCTATTGACTTCCAGAAATCGGTCAATCCAGTCGACAGCGAAGCTCAGACGATGCGTCAGTTCGAGGAACGTCCCCTCAACGAGAGCGCGGAAGTCGTCCGCGCTCTCGGTCGAAATCGGCGAGATGGCACGCTT
>NZ_JBNTJU010000014.1:0-87191 GCF_051195015.1 Halococcus sp. AFM35 | reverse complement strand
CGCGTCCGCCGGGACGGCGGACGCTTGATCGCTTCATCACTGACTTCGCGCTCGTTGCCGAGGACGTGTTCATCACGTTGGTTCACGAGCTTGCCGAGCAAGTACCGCTCGGCAAGCTCTATCGGATCGATGGTACCGACATCCCCGCCGATCAGCAGGATGATGACGCTGAGTGGAACTACGATCACGCTGAAGATGACTTCTACTACGGGTACGGCTGCTGTCTGGTGACCGCTGCTGATAATATTCCGGTCGCAGCCACGTTCACACAGGCGAAGAAGGTCGATCAGGAGACGGCGACGCGCGTCACGACTGACGCGCTCGCCGTCGAGAAACCGATCTGGATGCTGGGTGATGCCGAATTCGATATGCTCGATTGGCACGACCGCCTGCTGGAGCAGGGGGTCGTGCCGGTTGTGCCGTATAACCAACGCAACACCGATGAACCGCTCGATATCGAATATCGTGTTGAGGACACGATCGCGGTTTCAGAGGAACGGTTAGATGAGGCCTATCGGAAACGGTCACGGATCGAGACAGCGATTGGTGTCTGTAAGGATCTCGGCCTCGGGACCCCACGGGTCCGAGGCCGAGTCAGAGTCGAATCTCACGTCTTCTTGGTGCTGTGTCTGCGGCTTGCGGTTGCCCTCACAAATCACGAACGGGACAACGATATCGCCAGTCCAACCATCACGCTATGAGAACTGTTCTGCACCACCGCCGACGCTGATGAACACCACGTTCGGGACGGCGCTGCCGGGTGCGGCGCTGTCGGCGGGCACGATGCCCTACATCCTCGGCGTGGCCGCCGCACTCGGCCTGTTCGCGGGCGTCATCCTCCACGAACTCGGCCACTCGGTCGTGGCGATGCGCTTTGGCTACGACATCGACGCCATCACGCTCTGGTTCCTCGGTGGTATCGCCCAGATGGCCGAGATGCCCGAGGACTGGCGTCAGGAGTTCGCCGTCGCCGTCGCGGGTCCCGTCGTCAGCGTCGCTCTCGGTATCCTCTCCTTTGGAGCCTTCCTCGTCGTCCCCGAGGGGCTGCCGGGCGTGCGTTTCGTGGTCGCCTATCTCGCACTGTTGAACATCGCGCTCGCGGCGTTCAACCTCCTTCCGGGGTTCCCGATGGACGGCGGGCGCGTCCTGCGTGCGCTGCTCGCGCGCAATCGTACCCACGCCCGTGCCACCCAGATCGCCGCCGAGGTCGGCAAGGGATTCGCCTTCCTGCTCGCGCTCGCGGGGTTGTTCGGCGGCAACCTCTTTTGGATCGCCATCGCGTTTTTCATCTACATCAGCGCCGCCGGCGAGGCCCAACAGGCAGTGACGAAGGCCGCTCTGCAGGGTGTGGTCGTCGAACGGGTCATGACGCCCGCCAGGGACATCGACGCCGTCACACCCGAGACGAGCGTCGCCGACCTCGTCGAGCGGATGCTCGGGGAACGCCACACCGGCTACCCCGTCCTCGACGACGGCGACCTCGTGGGGATGGTCACGCTCTCGGACGCTCAGGAGGTCCGGGAAGTCGAACGCGACGCCTACCGGGTCGAGGAGGTGATGAGCCGCGACCTCCACACGATCCCCGAGGACAGCGATGCGATGACCGCACTCTCGACGATGCAGTCGAACGGTGTCGGCCGGCTGCCCGTCCTCGACCTCCGTGGGGAGTTCATCGGTCTCGTCTCCCGAACGGACCTGATGACGGCACTCACGATACTCCAATCGAGCGGGGCGGAAGCGACGGGCGACACCACCCAATCGCCGCGCTCGCCGGACGAATCGCTCTAGCCCTCCGGGGCTGGCACCGTCTCGATACGCGCACGCAGCCAATCGGCCGCCTCGTCGAGCACAGCACTGTCCTCGCCGACGAGTTTGATGCGGTTGTGGCGCACCTCGCGGTCGGGATAACAACCCACAGCGACGTCAAAGCGCTCTTCAGTCGCGGTGAGGTCGGGAATCAGCTCCGCTTCCGGAATGTTAGTATAAAACGTCCGTGAGCGCACGCTCCCCCCGAACGCCTCCGCGACGCTCTCGAACATCGCCTGCATCTCCTCGGGGATGCCGGGAAGCACGTAGACGTTTTCGATGACACAGCCGGGCGCGAGACCCGGCTCGTTTATGAGTGGCTGACTGTCCGCCGGAATCGATGCCTCGGCGTCGATGTCGAGTTCGATGTCGGGATACTCCTCGCGGACGGCTTCGACCGTCTTTTCGATGTCGGTTCGTGCGCGCTCGTTGACCGCGAGCGAGCGGTCGAAGGCCTCGGCCACGGCGTCCATCGTGCGGTCGTCGGGCGTGCCGCCCAACCCGCCGGTGACGATGACCGCATCGAACGCTTCGGAATACTCCTCGACCTTACTGGCAATCAACTCGCGGTCGTCGGGCACCACGAGAATCCGCGCGACGGTCGCCCCGCGCTCTGCGAGTCGACTGGCCAGCCACGTCGCGTTGGTGTTCGCGGTGTCGCCCGAAAGCAGTTCGTCGCCGATGGTGAGAAGAGCAACATCCATTGTCGGAAGGAAGGAGAGCGGACGGATAGCCCTTCGTTGTTTGGCTCTGTGAGGTCCGGGTGCGAGAATCGAACCCGCGTCTCAGCCTCCACAAGGCTGAAGGATGACCATTACCCCAACCCGGACACGCATTCGATGATATCCGCGCGCGGATAAAGTACGTTACGACTCCCGCCGAACGGTCCGCGACGCTTTTGGCGCTCTCCATCCTACTCCGAGCGTGGCCATCACGGACAAGATCTACGTCAAGAACCACCGCCGCATCGGCTCGCAGCTCGAAACGCGAATCCCCAGAAGCGCGTTCAGCGGCGCGACCCTCGACCTGCTCTACTCGGGCGAAGGTCTCTCGAAACTCGACGACGCCACCCAAGAGCGCGTGCTCGATTTCGCCGAGGACTTCCTGGACTGTGACTGCGAGTCGAATCCCTACTGTGGCCACCCAGAACGCAAGTTCATCCGCTACCTGCTCGACCTCCGGGCGGGCGGTCTCGGCCCGGAGGCCATCGTCGACGTCATGAGCGACGACTACCTCGTGACAGCCTACCCGGGGGACGTTCTCTCCTTTCTCGATAACTCGGTGCGCACGCTCGACGCGATGGAGGACCTCGCAAGCGTCGAGAAGAATCGGGAGATGGAGCGCCGCGTGAGCGAACGCAAGCGCGACCTGCTCTAACCGAGTCTGTACGGCTCTTCTTCGTCCTCGCCGTCGAGTTCTTCGAGCTGAATCACGTCCTCGCCGCCCTCTTGCTCTTCGAGGCGCTGGCTCAACTGGGTGACGTATCGGCGGTGTTCGTCGAGCTGGTCGCGGAGATGCTCGGCTTCGAGTTCGAGGCGTTCGTGCTCACGGACGTAGCTTTTGGGCACCTCGACTTTCGGCGGAAAGCTCGACGTCTCCGTCTCGCTGTCGTCGACCTCGTGTTCGGGGACGACTTGGACCTGTCCGTCGTGGGCAACCAACATCTCGACGTAGTTGCGAAAGACAGCCGAAAGCGAGATGTCGCGCTCCTCGGCGATTTCCCGCAGCGTCTCGAAGGCGTCCTCGTTGACGCGAAAGGAAATCGTCTTGTTCTTGTTACCCATCTCGAAGCGGACTTGTGACCGCGCGAACTTAGGTCTTCGTCAGACAGTCCCAGCCGAGACGTCGCGACTCAGCCGCTTTCGGCGGCGACCTCGTCCTCTTCCTCCAAACTTTCGAGGGCCGATACCGCCTCGCGTCGGTAATTTTCAAGGGGTAAGTCATACCGCTCCTCGGCCATTCTGGCATATTCGTTGGTCTCCTCCTCGAAGGCTCGAATCCGCTCGATGGTGTGCTCGGCGGTCTCGACCACCCAGCGGTCGCGGGTGGCCGCGTCCACTACGGTGATCGACTCCGGCCGGACGGCGACGTTCGTGTCGCCGTCGTCGGTCTCGTAGGTCCGCGGTTTGCCCGCCACCGCGACGTATTCGGGGGGTTCGATTTCCCGGAGCGCGCTCGCGGCCTCGGGCTGGTACTGGCCGGCATAGACGTAGAAGGTTCCTGTGGGGTCGACGACACGACCCTGCCAGTATTCCGAATCCGACCCCACGTCCTCGGTCTCGGTGAGCGTCCCGACGAAGAAGATTCGATTGGCGCGCTCACCGGTTGGAAGGAGGAGATAGACCGGCGCGCGCTCCTCGTCGCTCTCCTTGAACGTGTCGCTGCCGTCGCTGAACTCGCGGGCGAAGACGCGCCGGGCGACCTCGCGGGTTGGTGCGCCGCTCATCAGAGCGACCTCGCTTTGATGAGCGTCTCCTCGGCATCGGTCGGCCCGTCTAGCCGTTCGAAATCGTTTGCGAGCACATATCGGCCGAGCGTCGGCCCCTCGACGCGATAGTAGCTGCCGAGGACTTCGTTCCGAATCTCGTCGGCTACTACTGTGGTATCGAGCGCGTCCATCGCCATCTCCTTCGCTTTATCGAGGGTGATGTCCGCGAGTTCCTCGGTCGCCTCTTGGTTGAAGATGGTCTCGTGCACAGTAGTACCGTCGTCGATGACGGCCTTCACGCGGAGGTCGAACTCGCCCTCGACCTCGCCGTGTTCCGAACAGCGGCCGTTCTGGAGCACGCGCGTACAGCCTTCTTCGGGACAGCGCTTGATGAGACCGCTCCCGCGCTGGATGTCCACCAGTGCGCCTTCGACGGTGACGGCATCGTCACCGACTTCGATCTCCTCGTCGACTTCTTCGATACCGGTCGTGCGATTCAGTTTGACCGAGAACCGCCCTTCGTACTCGTCGGTCACGAGATTCGTGAGTCGGTAGACGCTTCCCTCACCGAGTTCAGGCAGGTCAGACGTCGCCCACTTGGTGAATTTGATGGTTCCCGAGGGGTCGCCCAACAGTCCGACTTGGGCGACCGACTCGCTCCGTGGCTCCCAGAGCTGAGTGACTTTCGCCGTCAGGTCGACCCACTCTTCGGGAGCGTCGATTTCGGCTATCTCGCGCTCCTCGCTCGTACCGCTCGATTCCGGCACGTCGATCTCCTCGTCGAGTTCCTCGATACCCGTCGTGCGATTCAGTTTGACCGAGAACCGCCCTTCGTACTCGTCGGTCACGAGGTTTTCGAGCCGATAGACGCCGCCCTCGTCGAGTTCGGGCAGGTCCGAGGTCGCCCACGCGGTGAACTTTATCGTCCCCGTCTCGTCGCCCAACAGGCCGACTTGGGCGATGGAGTCGCTCCGTGGCTCCCAGAGCTGAAGTACCTCGACGGTGAGGTCGACCCACTGTTCGGGTGTGTCGATGGTCTCAATAGTTCGCTCCTCGCTGTCGCCGCCGAGTTCCTCGCGGTCCATCCCCGCCTCGTCGAGGTAGCTGCTCGTGACGCTCCGGCGGGCCTCCTCGGCAGGCACTCGGTACTCGTTGACCAGCGTGTCGAGGCGCTCTTCGACCTCCTCGACGCTGATATCCAGTGTATCGGAAAACTGCTCGTGTATCTCCGCTGCGTGCTGTTGTACGTCCGTCATTGGGTGTCCTGTCTCCGCGTTGTTTTCGATGGGAGACACTCGTGGGTTGGTGCCCGATGGTATAAAAAGTTCCGCGAGCGGAGTGAAAGTGATTCTCGGGCGCTATGGCGTCGTCCCGTCACGCTGCTCGCGCCACTCGGATTCGAGCAACCCATACTGCTCCTCGTCGACGTATGCGCCCTCCGCAAACGACGATTCGCGCTTCGTTCCTTCGTGAGTGAAGCCGATGCGTTCGAGCAACCGCTGCGAGGCAGTATTCGACGTCATCACTACCCCCGAGATACGATGCAACCGTAGTTCGCGGAACCCGTATGCCACGATGCGTTCGCACGCTTCTATAGCGTAGCCGTTTTTCTGCCGTTCGGGCACGACCCAACAGCCGAGATTCGCCCACCCGCGACTGTCGTCAATTGGATACAGCTGCACGGAGCCGACCGGGTCGCCGTCAGCATGGATGAGAAGCGTTGCTCCACTATCGCTGCTGTCGATGTTCTCGAACGTTTCGCCGTATCGCTCCGCATTCTGTGGCAGGCGAAACGCCGAGATATACCGCCGCACGTTCGGGTGATTCACTCCCCGCACGAGAAATTCGATGTCCTCCTCTTCGACTGTTCTGAGGTCGATGCTATCGCCGTCGATGAAGACTGTTCCTGACATGGTTGTGAGATTGCTGGCTAGAGGCGGTATCTGCCTGAACCGGACTGCTCCGGAGTGTGACCCTGCGGCGTCAATCCGAACAGAAGAGTTGTGAGGTCATCGAATACCTTCGAGCCGGACCACCGAGAGGGCGATAATAAACCTTCCGAGGGAGCCGATGGGCCTTTGTAGCGCGCACCCCGACCCAAAGTCATGAGCGACGACGGTCCAATCGCGCGCTTTCTCCACTCGACGGCGCGCGCGGCGGGCCGGCGGTACGCCGAGTCCAAACACGCCTACAGCGACGGGCAGACCCGTGCCGAGGGCGATGGCCCGTACGACGAACACGCCCGCATCGTCTGCCGGCGGTACGCACAGAAACGCACCGTGATGCTCGACGGCTACGAACCCGACTGTTTCGAAGCGGGCCATCCCGACTGCGAGGGCTGTCTCGAAGACGTTCGTGAGGGGACCGTCGAGACGTGGTAGACCGCCCCACTCCTTGAAAAACCTAGACTAAAAAGGCCGCTCGCTCGGCCCCAGTCTCGCTCGCGGTTCGATACCTGACCTCCGCCCACCGCACCGCAACGGGCACATCCTCCCCAACCGATTCGCTCCGCTCGTTGCACTCGCTTCACTCATCCACCGTCAGAGCGAAGTCGTCCGGAAGAGCTTCGCTCTTCCGTGATGACGGAAGACGCGTAGCGTCTTCCGAACCACTCTGACGAGCCTGCACTCGCTCAGACCTCGCACGAGTCGCGCCGGAGGCGCGACCGCGCGCCGACCGCTCCGCAACCACAAGCAAAGCGACAACAGCCATCAGTCATCGAGCGGCTTCAGGTCGGTGTCAGTAGCTCGCAGTAGTGAAACTCACCGTCACCGACCGGCCGCGTGACCGTTTCGCCGGTCGTCACGCTCACTGGCTTCTCGAAAACCGGGCCATCCCACACGAAGGTATGGAACTCGCCGTTCTCGCCACACGGGTCCACCTCGTCGGGGAGGTCCGCGAGGAACTGCGCATCGAACGCACGACCCGCGAACGAGGGGCCGAGTGGCTCACCGTCGACCGAGACGACGGTCGCCTCGAACCGCTCGGCGAAGTCGGCCGCGAGCGCCGCCGTGTCACGTCCCCAGAGCGGCCAGTAGCCATCGAGGGCGCTGTTCGAGAGCTGCTCCTCGCGGTAGGCCCGCACGTCGTCGAGCAGGAGGTCGGCGAAGGCGATGCGTTCGATACTTCGCTCTGCATAGCCCTCGATGACCGCCGCCATCGCCCGCTCGTACGCCTCGTTCGTCGCGTCGGCCGGAAGCTCGACGAACTCGACCGGCAGCCCCACCGCCGCGGCCTGTCGTTCGTACAGCTCGCAGCGCACACCGTGCATGCTGCTCCGATTCGTCTCGGTCCCAATCGTCGTCAACAGCCCTTCGACGTGGACGTCCTCGGCTCGCCGCATCTCGGCGAGTGCCACGGCAGCGTCCTTCCCACCGCTCCACGACAGAACCGTGCGTATCAACCTCTGAGCGTGCCGCCATCGACCGGCAGCGCCGTCCCGGTGACGAAACTCGCCCGTGCACTCGACAGGAAGGCGACCGCATCGCCGAGTTCGCGCGGGTCGCCGACCCGTTCGAGCGGAATCCCGTCGGACCAATCGGCCAGTCCTTCTTCATAGTTCTCGTACTCGCCGCGCTCGACGCCCGCCTCGACGAGTTTCTCGATGCGCGGCGTCTCGTGACTGCCCGGCAGGACGGCGTTCGCCCGGATTTCGGGGGCGAACTCCCGCGCGACAGTATCGACCACGCCCGTGACCCCGCGGCGGACGGCGTTCGAGAGGACCAGCCCCTCGATTGGCTCGCTCACGCTCGTCGAGGTGATGGCGACCCACGTGCCGGCATCGCTCGCGTCGAGATGCGGGTGGGCCGCCGAGAGCGTGCGGACGACGCTCATCACCAGCAGGTCGTAGGCTGCGTACCACTCCTCCTCGGGGATGTCGAGAAACTCCCCACTGGGAGGACCGCCGGCCGACGTGACGAGATGGTCGAGTCCGCCGAACGCATCGACGGTCTCCGAGACGAGTCGCTGGATGTCCTCGCCGTCGGTGATGTCGACCTGCACCGCGAGCACGTCGCCCGAACCCGCGGCCTCGACGGTCTCGCGCGCCTCGTCGAGTCGGTCGCCGTTCCGTCCGCAGATGGCCACGTCCGCTCCCTCCGCGACGAGTGCTTCGGCGCTCGCCAGTCCGAGACCGCTCGTGCTGGCGGTGACGAGCGCTGCATTGCCGTCGAGTTCGAAGTCCATACCTGCCCGATGGACGCCCGAGTTATAGCTCCTGCTCTCCCGGTGTTCCATGTCCGTCTCGCGTCCCGCTGCGCACCCGCACCTCGCCCGCACGGGTGACACCCACGAACAGTTCCCTCCTGACCTCGCGGCCCCGCACCGCCCCGCCAGCGCGGTCGCTGACGGTGTTCATGAGTTCCGGCGCGGTGTGGTTGACCTTCACACCGGCCTCATCACAGGCGTCATAGACCTGCTGGGGCACGTCGTAGAGGTCGGTGTCGGCCGGAATGAGAACACGAACCGGGGCTTCGAGCGCGTCGACGAACGCCACGGTCTCGCGGGCGCGTTCGACGTTTTCGCGGGCACTCGCCTCGATACCCGCGACGTTCGCCCGCGAGGTGTCGAGTCGCTCGGCGATGGCGTGCTGTTTCAGCCCGCGCTCGCGCAGCACCAACACCGTGGCCTGCCGAGGTGTGAGCACGCTTGTCGTCGGGTCGAAACCCGTCCGGGAGAAGACCTCGTCCGCCTCGTCGGCCATCGGACTGTCCAGTCCGGCCTACCCGCCCCAGAAGTTCTCGCGGCTGCCGAGGCGCTGGCGGCGCTTCGGTCGCCCGTCCGTCTCGTTCGCTTCGCTCTCGTCGTCCACGTCCTCGTCGGCCTCATCGTCGTCCGCATCGCCCTCATCCTCCTCGTCCATCGGCAGCCGTTCGAGTTCGTCCGCCCGCGCGTGATTCGAACGGACCTTCGTTATCTTCACCCGCGAGCGCGCGTCGGGGAGGACGCCATCGACGAACACGATGAACCCGTCCTCGGTGCGCCCGACGCCCGCCCCGCTCTCGTGCATGTCCTCGACGGTGACGACCAGTTCCTCGCCGATGGTCACCGGCTGGGATTTCAGCTCTCGAATCGGCTGGTTGTAGTGGTTACACCACTCCGCGCCGCCACGAGTGCCGTAATGCTGACAGCCCATCCCGTCGATGCGCTCTGAAAAACTGGGGCATTCGTCGGCGAGTGGACAGTCCGCCATGCGGGTAGTAGCACACCGCCGGGCTAAACGCTTACGAACCGCCACCTTTTGCTGCGCTCAGTCGCGCTTCGCGCTCCTTCGCTGGCAAAATGTGGATCAAAAGCCAACGTCACCCCCTCCGAGGGTTCCTCGGCCCGCTCGCTCCCACCGGTCGCTCGCGGTCTGACGACTGACGCATCCCGCGACCGCTCCGCAACCACACCACACCGTCGAAGCCCTCGGCGCGCTCCCTTCGGTCGCGGCACTCGCTTCGCTCGTGCCACGCGCCTCGCCCTTCATCCTCCAAGGCCCGCACCGCAAACCGCTACCGCACTGCGGCCGGCGGCCACGACCGCACCGCCGCCGCACGGCAGCCGCGCCGTCCCACAGTATATCCATCCGGCCTCGTTATGGAGGGCAATGGCATGGAACGACGTCGCCGACTGGGTCACACTCACCGACGGCGAGGAGGTGCTCTGGCAGGGCCACCCGAGCCTCCGACTCATCACACCCTCGGTGGTCGTCGGACTCGTCCTCGCCCTCGGCGGTCTCGCGCTCACCGTCGTGCTGACCGACCCGCCGGTTCGCTGGCTGCCCCTGCTGGGGGTCCCGCTGGGTATCGCCGTCGTCGCATGGGCGTACGTCTCGGTCGTGAGCACCCGGTACGTCCTCACGACCGAGGAAGTCTATCGGAAAAACGGAATAATCAACCAGAGCGTCGCCCAGATACGACTCGACAGAGTCCAGAACACGACGTTCAGCCAGTCGTTGACCCAACGGCTGTTCGCCTACGGCGACATCACCATCTACACCGCCGGCTCCGACACGATGGACATCACCCTCGCCGACGTGCCGAACCCACAGCAGGTGAATCGTCATCTCACCGAGGCGCTCGACGCCGCTAGCGAGTCGGGTGCGAGAACCCATCCTTAGTGAATCGTCGCGCCCCGTCCGACCCGCGACCGATAGACGCGCGCCTCGATGCCGGCGTCGGCGAACGCATCGAGCATCGCGCTGCCGACCGCCCGCCGGTCGCCCGTCCGACAGGTCGCGAGCACTGCGGGACCGGCCCCGCTCACAGTTACGCCCGTGGCTCCCGCCATGAAGGCTTCCTCGCGGACCGCCTCGTAGCCGTCGATGAGCGCCGCACGTGCCGGCGTCACCACCGAATCGTCCATTCCTCGGCCCACGAGTTCGGGGTCGTCACGACACATGCCGACCGCGAGGGTCGCGGCCTTGCCGACGGTTGCGACCTGCTCGCCCATCGTCACCTCCTCGGGAACCACCCGGCGCGCGTCGCGCGTCGAGACCACGGTCTCGGGCAGGCAGGCCACAAGCGGTATCGACGTATCGACCCGCGTGATACCCTCGTCGGTGGCGATGGTGAACCCACCCAGAATCGAGGGAGCGACGTTGTCGGCATGGGCAGTACCGGAAACCACGGCCTCGCCCTCCGCGGCAATCGGGACGAGCTCCTCGCGCGTGTTCCCGCGGTCGTAGAGTTCGTCGAGCGCAACGGCGGCGGCCGCGGCGCTCGCCGCCGAGGAGCCAAGCCCCGACGCCGGCCTGACTCCTTTATCGATTTCGATGTGAGCCGGCGCGTCGAGTGCCGCCGCGACCGCCCCGACGGTGTTCTTTTCGGGATCCTCGGGGATGTACTCGCTGCCGGTTCCGGTGACCTCGATGGTGGTTTCGTCGGCCTTCGTAACGCGGACGATATCGGCCGGGCGTGAGAGGGCAACGCCGAAGACATCGAAGCCACTCCCGAGGTTGGCGCTCGTCGCCGGGGCCCGGACGGTGAGCATGACCCCGATTGCGAGAGTGGGGGTAAAAGGGTAGCGACGGCAGCCGCTCGTCCGTTTCGGTCAGCGGTTCGACGATACGGACACCGAGAAGTGCGCTGGCCGAGATTTGAACTCGGGTTGTGACCATGGCAAGGTCACGTGATACCACTACACTACCAGCGCCCTGCACTCCATCGTCGGAGGGTTGGGGGTAAAAACGTTCCGGAGCGCTCATCGCCCACGTCCTGTGAACGCCCGCCACGGCCGCACGGAAACGCTATCCTTTTATCATCGAGTCCGATAGGAGCGCCACAGTCTAGTGGCACGGCGCGAAAGCGTCGGCATGACACGCAGCGTGCTCGTGCCGTCATCGCTCTGCCGGGAAGCACAGGATAAACGCGAGGCGACCCACAAGGTCGGTCTCGTCGCTCGTGCGGCCACCGTCTTCCGGGTCGACCGTGTAACGGTCTTCCCGGACCCGGACGGCGACCGGCGATGGGGTGGCGGGTTCGTTTCCACGGTATTGGCGTACGCCGCGACCGCCCCCTACCTCCGAAAGGAGGCGTGGGGCACGCGGGACGAACTGGAGTACGCGGGTGTCCTGCCGCCGCTTCGCGCGGCCGCTCGGACCGGCTCCGAATCGAACGGTTCGGGGTCGAAAAGACAGGGAATCGTGACCGAGGTCGGCCCTGATGGGCGCGTTCGGGTCAATTGCGGCTTGCAACACCCGATCTCGCTCGTCGCTCCACCAGAGATGGCGGTCGACGAGGGGGAGCGCGTGACCGTCAGGATCTCTTCGCGAGAGCCGGTTCGCGCGCGCATCACGGACGAAGCCCCTCCGGGCTTTGCCGTCGAGCGCGCGGACCTCTCGGCAGCGCTCGGCCGTGAGGACGCCGGGCTTCGGGTCGCCACGTCGCGCCACGGTGAGGTGCTGACGACGGAGCGACTCGGGGCGCTGGCCGGGCGTGCCGACGACGGGCTGACCGTCGCCTTCGGCGCGCCCGAGAGAGGGCTGCCGGCGATGCTCGGCATCGACGAAGCGTCGGTGGCGAGCGACTCGAACCACGCAGGGTTCGACTGCTGGCTCAACACGGTTCCGGAGCAGGGTAGCGAGGTCGTGCGAACCGAGGAGGCGGTGTTCGCGACGCTCGCGCCCCTGACGCTTCCACAGTGAGGTAGCACACACATGGTACAACCAACCAGACCACGCAAAGGCTCGCTCGGCTACGGGCCACGAAAGCGCGCGAGCAGTGAAGTGCCGCGCTTCGGCTCGTGGCCGGACGACGACGGACAGCCCGGGCTGCAGGGGTTCGCCGGCTACAAGGCCGGCATGAGCCACGTCGTGATGATCGACGACGCGGCCAACTCGCCACGCGAGGGGATGGAGCAGACCGTCCCCGTCACGGTGGTCGAGACGCCCCCGATGCGCGCGGTCGCGCTCAGAGCCTACGAACAGACACCCTACGGACTCCGCCCGCTCACCGAAACGTGGACCGACGAGTTCCACGACGATCTCGACCGGGCGCTCGACGTTCCAGACGGCGAATCGGACCCCGGGGCCTTCGAGGAGGCAGTACAGGAAAACGACGTCGCCGAGATCCGCGCCATCACCCACACCGTACCGGGCGAGATGGTGAACATCCCGAAGAAGCAACCGGACGTGATGGAGACGCGCGTCGGCGGCTCTGATGTGTCGGAGCGCGTCGAGTTCGGTCTCGACCTCGTCGCTGGCGGGGGCGAACACGAGCTGACCGAGGTGTTCCGGCCCGGCGAGTACATGGACGCCGCGGGCGTCACCAAGGGCAAAGGAACGCAGGGCCCAGTGAAACGCTGGGGCGTCCAGAAACGCAAGGGCAAACACTTCCGGCAGGGGTACAAGCGCCGCATCGGCAATCTCGGCCCGTGGAACCCCTCGCGCGTGCGCTCGACCGTTCCTCAGCAGGGCCAGATGGGCTATCACCAGCGCACCGAGTTGAACAAACGCCTCGTGAGCGTCGGCGACGGCGACGACGCCAGCGCCGAGGGCGGTTTTGTAGGGTATGGCGAAGTCGACGGTCCCTACGCGCTCGTGAAAGGCTCGCTTCCCGGTCCGGACCAGCGGCTCCTCAGGTTCCGGCCGGCGATACGACCCGGAGACCAGCCGCGCCTCGACCCCGAGGTGCGCTACGTCTCGACGGCATCGAACCAAGGACAATGACGACAGTATACGACACAGACGGCGCGGAGGCGGGCGACGTGGACCTCCCCGAGGTCTTCACAACGCCGCACCGCCCGGACCTCATCGGTCGGGCGGTGCGCACCGCACAGGCCAACCGCGCACAGCCGTACGGCGCGGACGACTACGCGGGCATGCGCACGCCCGCCGAATCGTTCGGCAGCGGTCGTGGCATGGCCCACGTCCCCCGTTCCAATGGACAGGGCCGGCGCGTCCCCCAGACCGTGGGCGGGCGACCGGCACACCCACCCAAAGAGGAGAACGAGCGCTCGCTGAAGCTCAACGACAACGAACGCAAGCTCGCCACTCGGAGCGCCATCGCGGCCACCGGCGACCGCGAGCGCGTGAGCGAGCGCGGCCACGCAATCGAGGGCTTCGACGGCGACCTGCCGCTCGTGGTGGCAGACGACTTCGAGGACCTCGTGAAAACGCAGGAGGTCGTCTCGCTGCTCGAAGCGCTCGGCGTCCACGACGACATCGAGCGCGCAGAGAACAAGACCGTGCGCGCGGGTCGCGGCACGACTCGCGGCCGGAAGTACAAGCGGCCGACCTCGATTCTGTTCGTCACGGGCGACGAACCGTCGAGGGCGGCCCGGAATCTCGCGGGTGCCGACGTCGCCACCGCGCGCGAGGTCAACACGGAGGACCTCGCGCCGGGCACGCAGTCGGGTCGACTCACGATGTGGACCGAGAGCGCACTCGCGGAGGTGGCCGACAGATGACGGATGTGAAATATCCCTACGTGACCGAGAAGGCGATGAACGATATGGACTATCGCAACACGCTCCAGTTCGTCGTGGCGAGCGACGCGACGAAGCCGGCTATCCGCGAGGAGGTCGAGGAGCGCTTCGACGTGGCGATAACGAACGTTCGTACGCAGGTCACGCCACAGGGCGCAAAGAAAGCGACGGTCACACTCTCAGACGAGGACGACGCACAGGACGTCGCCTCGCGCATCGGGGTGTTCTGAGATGGGACGACGCATTCAGGGCCAACGGCGCGGTCGCGGAACGCCGACGTTCCGCGCGCCGTCCCATCGCTACAAGGCGGACCTCGCCCATCGCACCGTCGAGGAGAGCGACGTGGTTTCGGGAACCGTGGTCGACCTCGAACACGACCCGGCCCGGAGCGCACCCGTCGCGGCGGTGGAGTTCGAGGACGGCGACCAGCGCCTCGTGCTCGCGCCCGAGGGCATCGGCGTCGGCGAGGAGATTCAGGTGGGTGTTTCGGCCGAGATCAAGCCCGGCAACACGCTGCCGCTGGCGGAGATTCCGGAGGGCGTGCCGGTCTGTAACATCGAGAGCCAGCCGGGCGACGGCGGGAAGTTCGCCCGGTCGTCGGGCGTGAACGCCCAACTGATAACCCACGACCGACAGTCGGCCATCGTCGAGCTGCCAAGCGGCGAGACCAAGCGGCTCAACCCGGACTGTCGGGCGACCATCGGCGTGGTCGCCGGTGGCGGCCGAACGGAAAAGCCGTTCGTGAAAGCGGGCAACAAACACCACAAGATGCGCTCGCGGGGCACGAAATGGCCGCGCGTGCGCGGCGTGGCGATGAACGCCGTCGACCACCCCTTCGGTGGCGGTGGTCGCCAGCATCCCGGCCAGCCGAAAAGTGTCTCACGGGATGCCCCACCCGGACGGAAGGTCGGCGACATCGCCAGCAAGCGGACGGGGAGGAAGTAATTCATGAGTTCGGACTACAGAACCGGCCGCGAGGGCGAGTTCACCTACCGCGGCCATACGATGGCAGAGCTACAGGAGATGGACATGGAGGCGGTCGCCGAGTTGCTGCCGGCGCGCAAACGCCGCAGCATCGAGCGCGGCCTCTCGGTCGAGAAGGAGAAACTCCTCGCCAAGGCACAGGACAGGGACGAGGAGGAGACGGCGAACGACCCGATTCGGACGCACCTGCGCGACATGCCGGTGCTGCCGGAGTTCGTCGGGAAGACCTTCGCCGTGCACAACGGTCAGGACTTCGAGCGCGTTCGCGTGGAGCCGGAGATGCTCGGCCACTATCTGGGCGAGTTCCAGCTCACCCGAACGTCGGTCGAACACGGACAGGCGGGCATCGGCGCGACACGCTCCTCGAAGTTCGTGCCACTCAAATGATGGAGGTATAACGCAATGGGAATCAGTTACAGCGTGGACGCGGACCCGGAGAAGACGGCGAAAGCCATGCTCCGCGAGCGCCACATGAGCCACAAGCACAGCAAGGAAATCGCCCGCGAGATAAAGGAGATGACCGTCGCCGAGGCGCGCGAGTACCTCGAAGCGGTCATCGCGGGCGAGCAGTCGGTGCCGTTTCGCTCGCACAACACGGGCGTGGGCCACCGCAACGACATCGACGGCTGGGACGCCGGTCGCTACCCCGAGAAGGCCAGCGAGGCCTTCCTCGACCTGCTCGAAAACGTCGGCGCGAACGCCGAGCACGCGGGCTTCGAACCCGAATCGATGACCATCGACCACGTCGCCGCCCACAAGGTCGGCGAGGTGCAGGGCCGCAAGCCCCGCGCGATGGGGCGGGCCACGGCGTGGAACACTCCTGAAGTAGATGTCGAGATAGTGGTTGAAGAGCCGGACGAGGAGGTCGAGAACTGATGGCGACCGAACAGCAGTTCATCGAGGACGGGATGCAGCGCACCCAGATCGACGAGTTCTTCGCCGAGGAGCTGGCCCGTGCGGGCTACGGCGGGATGGACCTCGCCAAGACCCCGATGGGCACGCAAATCGTCCTCCGGGCGGAGAAGCCGGGGATGGTCATCGGCAAGGGTGGGAAGAACATCCGGAAGATAACGAGCGAGCTCGAAGAGCGCTTCGACCTCGACGACCCCCAAATCGACGTCCAAGAGGTCGACGAACCCGACCTCAACGCCCAGATCGTCGCCGACCGACTCGGCAACGCTCTGGAGCGTGGATGGTACTTCCGGAAGGCCGGCCACACGACCATCGACCGCATCATGGACGCGGGCGCACGCGGTGCCGAGATCACCCTCAACGGCAAGGTGACTGGCGCACGCTCGCGCAACGAGAAGTTCAATCGTGGCTACATCAAGCACAACGGCGAACCCTCACAGGACATCGTCGACCGCGGCGACGGCGTCGCGGTGATGAAGCTCGGGACTATCGGGGTCACAGTAAAGATCATCCCGCCGAACGCCGACCTGCCCGACGACTTCCGCATCCACGAGGACGTCGACACCGAGTCGCTCGTTCCCGAGGACATCGAAGCCGACGAGGTCGAGGCGCTGCTCGGCGAGGCCGAGGAACCGGCAGCCGGTCCCGAGGAATCCGAATCCGACGAGGAGTTCGAACTCACCGAGGAGGAAGCGGGGACCGAGACGGCCGAGGTCGCCGAAGAGGAGATCGTCGAAGAAGGTGTCGAGGACGAGACCGGTGCGGCCGAAACCGGAGCCGAGGAGGCCGATATCGACGACGAGCTTTCCGAGGAGACCGAGGCCGACGCCGAGGCGATCCTCGACGAGATGGAATCGACCGAGGCGACCGACGCCGACGTCGACGCGAGCGAACAGCCCATCGAGAGCGCGGCCGGTGCGGGGCTAACCGCTATCGACGGCGTCGGCGATGCCAAGGCCGCAGCGCTGCGCGAGGCGGGCTTTGAGACCGTCGCCGATATTCAGGAGGCGAGCGAGGACGACCTCGCCGAAGCCGAGGGCGTCGGCGACGCCTTCGCCGAGCGCATCAAGGAAGGTGCGAGCGAGGTCGACCCCGCGGACGTGGAGGGTGAGAACTGATGGCCATCCTGCACAGCGCCGAAATCCGCGACATGACACCGGCCGAGCGCGAGGTCGAACTCGAAGAGTTGGAGACCGAACTCCTCAACTCGCGGGCCGTGCAGGCCGCCGGTGGCGCACCGGAGAATCCGGGTCGCATCAAGGAACTGCGGCGCACCATCGCCCGGCTGAAGACGATTCGCCGGGAAGAGGACGACCTCGACGAGAGCGAGGGGGCGTCGTGATGGCGCTGACGGCCGAGACGGTCGCGCGACACGAACTCCGCGGGCTACACACGAAAGTCGCCGCGGCGAGCAACGGCTCGCTCGTCGGCATCGAGGGAGACGTGGTCTCCGAGAGCGAGAACACGCTCGTGGTCGAACAGGGCGGACGAACGAAACGGGTGCCGAAAGCCGGGGCGACCTTCGAGTTCGCTCTCGGCGACGGCGCAGAAGGGGCCGAGTACGCGACGGTCGCGGGCGAGCGACTCGTCGCGCCGCCGGCCCGGCGGACGGAAACGACAGGTGATTCGAAATGGCGTTAGGACTCAACGTAACGGAGCCGGAGACGACCTGCGACGACCCGAACTGTCCGTTCCACGGGACGCTGTCCGTGCGCGGCGGGACGGTCGACGGCATGGTCGCCTCCACGGACATGGATAGGTCGGTGGTCGTCGAGCGCGAGTACGACGTCACGGTACCGAAATACGACCGACAGATGAAACGACGGTCGCGCACGCCGGCACACGCGCCGGACTGTCTCGATTTGACTGTCGGCGACGCGGTGCGGATCGCCGAGACGCGCCCGCTGTCGAAGACGAAAGCCCACGTCGTCGTCGGGACGCTCGATACGACGCGCGATCTGGGTGCGAGTAGCCTCTCGGGACCGTCTGACCCCGAGAGCGAGGTTGACCTGAGCGACATCGGCTCGTCCGACCAAGAGGAGGGTGAGTCCTGATGGAAGCGCTCTCGGCGGACGTCACGCAGGGACTCGAAAAGGGCTCGCTCGTGACGTGTGCGGACAACACGGGCGCGCGCGAGTTGAAGGTGACCAGCGTGTCGGGCTATTCGGGCGTCAAGAACCGCCATCCGAAGGCCGGTCTCGGCGACAAGATCACCGTGTCGGTGACGAAGGGCACCCCCGAGATGCGCCGCCAGATCCTCGAAGCGGTCGTCATCCGCCAGCGCAAGCCGATTCGCCGACCCGACGGCACGCGCGTCAAGTTCGAGGACAACGCCGCCGTCGTGGTCGACGACAACGAGGACCCTCGGGGTACCGAACTCCGGGGACCGGTCGCCCGCGAGGTCGCCGAACGCTTCGGCTCCATCGCCAGCGCGGCGACGATGATAGTATGACTACTACCGCACAATCATGAGCAAACAACCACACAAACAGCGGACACGCGAGGAGCGCGCGCCGCTCCACGAGAAGCACAGGCAGGTCCGTGCCACCCTCGCGGACGACCTCCGCGAGGAGTACGGGAAACGTAACGCACGGGTGAACGCCGGCGACACCGTCGAGGTCATGCGCGGCGACTTCGCCGGCGAGGAGGGCGAGGTCGTCACCGTCGACCTTCAGGACGCGGTCGTCCACGTCGAGGACGTCACCCTCGAAACCGCCGACGGCGAGGACGTTCCCCGGGCGCTCGACGCGAGCACCCTCCGAATCACGGACCTCGACCTCGACGACGACCGCCGCGAGGACCGACTGGAGGGCGGGAATGAGTAAGCATCAAAAGCGGCTCTCGGTGCCGGATTCGTGGCCCGTCGAGCGCAAGACGGCGACGTTCACCGTGAAGGCCGACGCCGGTCCACACGGCGAGCAGGGCGTGCCGCTGCTCATCGTGCTCCGTGACGTGCTCGGCTACGTCGATAGTAGAAAAGAGGCGCGCTATGCGCTGAATCAGGGCACAGTATTGGTGAACGGCGAGTCGCTCGACGACGAGGAGCGACCCATCGGCATGTTCGACATCGTCGAGTTCGAAGAACGCGACGAGCACTATCGAGTGTTCCCCGACGAGGGCGGGCGGCTCGCGCTCTCGCCCATCGACGCTGGAGACGCCGACTCGAAACTCGGCAAGATCGTCGGCAAGGGGCAGGTTCCCGGCGGGAACACCCAGCTCGCGCTGCACGACGGTCACACCCTCGAAGTCGAGGATGGCGAGTACGCTGGCGGCGATTCCATCGTCATCGACCACGACGACGAAATCCTCGCCCACTTCCCCTACGAGGAGGGCGCGCTCGTGACGGCCGTGCGCGGCCAGCACGCCGGCGAGATCGGCGATATCGAGGAGATTCAGGTTACTCCAGGGAGTTCGCCGAACAACGTCCGCGTCTCTCAGGACGACGGCGAGGGCTTCGAGACGATTGCGGAGTACGTCGTCGTCATCGACGAGAACTTCGTCGAGGGCGACGAGGAGGAGACCGTCACGACCGCCGGCGAGGGTGCCGAGGTGGCCGAGGACACAGGAGGTGACGGCGAATGAGCGAGGCTGCCGGGTTCCACGAGATGCGCGAACCCGTCGTCGAGAAGGTCGTCGTCCACATGGGCGTCGGCCAGGGCGGGCGCGAACTCGCCAACGCCGAGGAAATCCTCGAAGCGGTCACGGGCCAAGAGAGCGTTCGAACGCGCGCGAAGGCGACCCAGCCCGAGTTCGGCATCCGCGAGGGCGACCCAATCGGTGCGAAGGTCACCCTCCGCGGCGACGAGGCAGAAGAGTTTCTGGCGACGGCGCTCGACCTCGCGGAGATATCCCGGTCGCAGTTCGATACTACTGGTAACTTCAGTTTCGGCGTCGCCGAGCACACGGAGTTCCCGAGCCAGGAGTACGACCCGAACACCGGCATCTACGGGATGGATATAACTGTCAACCTCGTCCGGCCGGGCGCGCGCATCAACAAGCGCACGAAGGTGACCCGGAAGGTTCCGAGTCGCCACCGCCTCGACGTCGAGGACGCGATTGCCTATCTCGAAGAGAGCTACGACATGGAGGTACAATGAGCGAAAGCGATGTGGAGACGGGCGAACACGCGAGCAAACGCACGGGCCAGTTGGAGGCCTGCCAGCGCTGCGGGCGCAAGCAGGGTCTCGTCGGGAAGTACGACATCTGGCTCTGCCGACAGTGTTTCCGCGAGATCGCCCGCGGCATGGGGTTCGAAAAATACCAATGACCGACAACGACCCGCTTGCGGACGCGCTTTCCGGTCTCGACAACGCCGAAGGCGTCGGCAAGCTCGACATGACTGTGCAGCCCGCCTCGAACACCATCGGCTCCGTCCTGGAGGTCATCTACGACCGCGGCTACATCGACGGCTTCGAGTTCGTCGACGACGGCCGTGCCGGAAAGTTCGAGGTCGAACTCAGAGGCAAGATCAACCGCTGTGGCGTCGTCAAGCCCCGGTATTCGGCCGGGGCCGACGAGTTCGAGAAGTGGGAGAAGCGATTCCTCCCGGCCCGTGACTACGGGACGCTCATCGTCACGACGAGCCACGGCGTGATGAGCCACTACGAGGCTAGAGAAGAAGGTCTCGGCGGGCAGGTGCTCGCATACGTATATTGACAATGACAGAACAACGACTTACGATTCCGGAGGGAGCAAGCGCGGAGGTAGAGCGCTTCGACCTCACGGTCTCCGGCGAGAGCGGTAGTGTCACGCGACGGCTCTGGTATCCGAACGTCTCGGTCACCGTGGACGAGGGCGAAATCGTCATCACGAGCGACGTCGAGGACGCGAAGACGGCCGCGACGATGCAGACGTTCGCCAGCCACGTCGAGAACGCCTTTTATGGTGTGAGCGAGGGCTGGACCTACGAGATGGACGTGTTCTATTCGCACTTCCCGATGCAGGTCCGCGCCGACGAGGGCGAGGTAGTGATTCAGAACTTCCTCGGCGAGCAGGCCCCGCGTCGGACGCCGATTCGTGGCGACACAGTAGTAGAGGTCGACGACGAGCACATCACCCTCTCCGGTCCGAACAAGGAGGACGTCGGCCAGACCGCCGCGGACATCGAACAGCTCACCCGCGTCAGCGGGAAGGACAGTCGAGTGTTCCAAGACGGTGTGTACATCAGCGAGAAACCAAAGCGGGAGGTGAGCGCCGGTGGCCAGTAGCGAACGCGAGCTGACGGCGGTCGACGGCGTCGGCGAGGAGACCGCCGACGACCTCCGCGCAGCCGGTTTCGAGACGGTCGCGGACCTCCGCGAGGCAGACCAGGACGACCTGAGCGAGGTCGAAGGTATCGGTACCGCCCTCGCCGCACGCATCAAGGCCGACGTCGAGGAGATCGACGTCGAAGAGTCGGACGGGGAGACACCCGAGGAACTCACCGAGGTCAGCGGCGTCGGCGAGGAGAAGGCCGACGCACTGCGTGCGGCCGGTTTCGAGACCGTGGCCGACCTCGAACGCGCCGAGCAGTCGGCGCTTGCGGACGTCGAGGGCATCGGCAACGCCCTCGCCGCACGTATCAAAGCCGACGTCGGCGGTCTCGAAGTCGAAGAGGAGACCGAAACCGAGGTCGAAGAGGAGGCTCCCGAAGCGGAGCCGGACGTCGAGACCGAACTTCAGCCACGCGGTCTCACAGAGAAGACGCCCGACCTCGACGACGAGGAGCGGCGGCTGATCGGCGAGCGCCAGCGACGGTCCCAGCCGAAGTTCAACCGGCAGGACCACCACAAGAAGAAACGCGTCGGCACCTCGTGGCGACGACCCCGCGGCCAGCTCTCGAAGCAGCGCCGTGGCGTCAAGGGCAAGGGCGTGAAAGTCGGCGCTGGCTACCGAACCTCGACGGAAGTGCGCGGGCGACATCCGAGCGGGTTCGAGGAAGTCCGCGTCGAGAACACCGACGACTTGGAAGGTGTCGATGGCGACCGACAGGCAGTTCGCATCGGTTCGTCAGTCGGCGGTCGCAAGCGCGAACGCATCGAGGAACAGGCCGAAGACGACGGTATCCGAGTGCTCAATCCGACCTACGTCGAAGTGGAGGTGACCGAGAATGAGTGACCTGAGCGCACAGCGACGGCTCGCGGCGGACGTCCTCGACGTCGGGGAAAATCGTGTGTGGTTCGACCCCGAAGAACAGGGTGAAATCGCCGAGGCCATCACCCGCGAGGACATCCGCGAGCTGGTCACTGAGGGAACGATAGACGAAAAAGACGCGAAATCGAACTCGCGTGGCCGTGCGCGCGAGCGCAACGAAAAACGCGCCGCCGGCCACCGAAAGGGACCCGGGACGCGAAAAGGGACCGCCGGCGCGCGACAGAACAGCAAGGACGCATGGGTGTCGCGGATTCGTGCCCAGCGTCGCCGGCTGAAGGAGCTACGAGACGACGACACGCTGAACCGGACGCAGTACCGCACGCTGTACGACAAGGCGGGCGGCGGCGAGTTCGAGAGCGTCGACAGGCTCGAAAGCTTCGCCGAGAACGAATTCGACATCGAACTGGAGGACGAATAATGGCAACAGGACCACGATACAACGTACCGATGCGCCGCCGGCGCGAGGTCCGGACGGACTACCATCAGCGGTTGCGCCTGTTGAAATCAGGCAAACCCCGACTGGTCGCTCGCAAGAGCAACCGCCACGTCAGGGCGCAGCTGGTGACCCCCAGTCCCGACGGTGACGAAACGAACGCGAGCGCGAACTCGGCCGACCTCGCCGAATACGGCTGGGAAGCACCAACAGGAAACCTTCCCAGCGCGTATCTCACGGGGCTGCTCGCCGGGCTGCGCGCGCGAGACACCGACATCGACGAGGCCGTCCTCGACATCGGTCTCAACACCGCAACGCCGGGAAGCAAGCTGTTCGCGATACAGGAGGGCGCTATCGACGCCGGACTCGACGTGCCGCACAACGACGCGGTGTTCGCCGACTGGGAGCGCACCAGCGGCGAGCACATCGCCGAGTACGCCGACAGTCGGGACGAGCCGCTGTATTCGGACGATTTCGACGCGACCGAACTCCCGGACCATTTCGAGGAGGTACGACAGACAATCATGGACGAATTCGACCACGAACTGGGAGGTAGCGATGAGTAATCGAGGCTGGGAGCCGCGCACGCGGCTCGGCAAGCAGGTCGCCGAGGAGGAGATCACCACGATGGACGAGGCGCTGAACTCGGGCCTCCCGCTCAAAGAACCCGAAATCACCGACCAGCTGCTCTCGCTCGAAGACGACGTGCTGGATATCAACATGGTCCAGCGGATGACCGACTCCGGGAGGAGAGTTAAATTCCGGTGTGTGGTCGCCATCGGCGACCGCAACGGCTACGTCGGCTACGCCGAGGGCCGCGACGACCAAGTGGGGTCAGCGATCCAGAAGGCCATCGAAATTGCCAAGCTCAACATGGTGCGCGTCTCGCGTGGCTGTGGCTCGTGGGAGTGTGGCTGTGGCCGCCCGCACACCGTGGCGCTCCGCACCGACGGCAAGGCCGGCAGCGTCGAGGTCGAACTCCGGCCCGCTCCCCGTGGGTTGGGTCTTGCGGCGGGGGCGACCGCCCGGTCGGTGCTCGAACTCGCCGGCATCGAGGACATCTGGACGCACTCCTCGGGCAAGACCCGTACAACGGTGAACTTCGCGAAGGCAACCTTCAACGCGCTCAAGGCGACCAGCGAGGCACGGGTGCCAGAGCGCGCCATCGAGCAGCGGGAGGTGATCGAGTGATGCAAGCACTCGTCCAGCTGCGCGGCGAGGTGAACATGGAGGGTGGCGTGCGCGATACGCTCTCGATGCTCAACGTCCACAGCACGAACCACTGCGCGCTCGTGCCCGAGACCGACACCTACGAGGGGATGATAACGAAAGTCAACGACTACGTTGCCTTCGGCGAGCCGAGCCCGGGCGTGCTCTCGACGCTGCTGCGGACCCGCGGCGAGCCGGCCGAGGGCGACGCCAACATCGACGACGAGTGGGTGAGCGAGAACACCGACTATGACGACGTGTCGGCGCTCGCGGAGGGCCTGCTCGCCGAGGAGACGACGCTGCGGGAGGCGGGGCTGTCGCCGGCGCTCCGGCTGCATTCACCGCGAGGCGGCCACGACGGCGTGAAACACCCCGTCCCGGAGGGTGGCGAACTCGGCAGGCACAGTACGGACGAAATCGACGCGCTGTTGACGGCGATGCGCTAACCGAATTACCAACGATGACAAGCAAAAAACGACGCCAGCGCGGTTCGCGCACCCACAGCGGCGGCTCACACAAGAACCGCCGCGGGGCCGGCCATCGGGGCGGGCGCGGGCGCGCGGGGCGCGACAGTCACGAATTCCACAACTACGGACCGCTCGGCAAACACGGATTCAGTCGCCCGGAAAAAGTCCAAGAGAAGGTTCTCACCGTCGAGGTGCGCGAACTCGACGAGGACGCCGCCCTCTATGCGGCCGACGGGGTCGCCGAAGAGACCGACGACGGCTACCGCCTCGACGCACGCGACGTCGTCGAGGACGGCCACGACGCCGACGCCGTGAAGGTACTCGGCGGCGGGCAGGTTCGCCAGAGTCTGTCGGTGACGGCCGATGCGTTCTCCGAGAACGCGCGCGAGCTTCTCTCCGAGGCGGGCGGCGAGGCCAGCCTGAGCGAGCGCGGCGAGGAGCGGTTGGCCGAACGCGAAGACGAGGAGGAAGAAGCCGAAGAGGATACAAACGCGGAGTCGGGATAGACCGTCAATGGGCTGGAAGGAGACCGCAGAACCCGTCCTGACGCGGATGCCCTCGGTGCGACAGCCCGAGGGTCACATCCCGTTCAGGCGCAAGCTCGGCTGGACGCTCGGCGTACTCGTGCTGTATTTCTTCCTGACGAACGTCTATCTCTACGGGCTGCCGTCGCCGAACGCCGGAACCGACCTCTTCGGGCAGTTTCGGACGATTCTCGCCGGCGGGCGGGGGACGGTCCTCCAGCTCGGCATCGGGCCAATCGTGACCGCAAGTATCGTGCTGCAACTACTCGGCGGGGCGAATCTCTTGGGATTGGACACGAACGACCCACGCGACCAAGTGCTCTATCAGGGCCTCCAGAAGTTCCTGGTGCTGGTGATGATCTGTCTCACGGGGCTGCCGATGGTCTTTGCCGGCAACTACCTGCCGGCGAGCCAGCAGGTCGCGGCGTCGCTCGGCATCGGTATCGTGGGCGTGAAGTGGCTGCTGTTCGCCCAGATATTCGTCGGTGGCGTGCTCGTCCTCTTTATGGACGAGGTCATCTCGAAGTGGGGCGTCGGCTCCGGTATCGGCCTGTTCATCGTCGCTGGCGTGAGCCAACAGCTCATCGGTGGCTTCTTCGGCGGGGACCAGTTCTTCGCCGACTGGTTCGCCATCGTCACCGGAGCCATCGAGGTCTCGCCGCTGACGGGTGAAGGTATCCAGACGCTGCTGTTCGGACCGGGCCACCTCGTCGCGCTCTTCACGACGGTCCTCATCTTCGTGGTCGTGGTGTACGCCGAGTCGGTGCGCGTCGAGATTCCGCTCAGTCACGCCCGGGTCAAAGGCGCACGCGGGCGTTTCCCGGTCAAACTCATCTACGCGAGCGTCCTGCCGATGATTCTCGTGCGGGCGCTCCAGGCGAACATCCAGTTCCTCGGCCAGATACTCAACTCGCAGGTCGGGCTGCCGGCGTGGCTCGGCGTCTATTCGAGCGGCCAGCCAGTAGGGGGGTTGTTCTACTACCTCGCGCCCATCTACTCGCCGAACGCGTGGCTCGGGGCGAGTCAGGCGGCGTGGCAGGTCGCGCTGCGCATCGGCGTCGACCTCACCTTCATGGTCGTCGGCGGCGCGATATTCGCGGTCTTCTGGGTCGAGACCGCCGACATGGGACCGGAGGCGACCGCCAAACAGATACAGAACTCCGGGATGCAGATTCCGGGCTTCCGCCAGAACCCCGGCGTCATTGAGAAGGTCATGGAGCGGTACATCCCGCAGGTGACGATCATCGGCGGAGCCTTGGTCGGGGCGCTCGCCGTCGGGGCGAACATGATGGGTACCATCGGGCAGGTCTCCGGCACAGGATTGTTGCTCACGGTGTCGATCACCTACAAGCTCTACGAGGAGATCGCCGAAGAGCAGTTGATGGAGATGCATCCGATGATGCGCCAGATGTTCGGCTAAATGGTTGGATAAGCGTCGAGTCGGGTCTATCGGAACGATTCGTGAACTATTTTCAGCTGGACGAGACCGCTCGATTATCGCGGCTCAGGTTCCGGGGTCCCGCACGGACTGTTGTCCGCGCGAGAGCAGCCGTCGGGCGATGACCACGAGACCGTTCGTAAAGCCGCTGCCGAAGACCGCGGTTTCGTCCCCGGCAGACACAGCACCAGCCACCGAGCACACCACCACACCGTTTTTCTGCGGACCATGATGTCGGACAATCGTCGGGACGGTTGGGACGCCTTCGACGGATGGACGCATAGCTATTCACCGAAAGCGACGGGTTCAATCGCGGGTTAGACCGCGGGCGTCCAACCGTTTCGGGCGAAATCGGTTTCGCCACGGCGTTCGAGACCACATCAGCACTCACCCCTCGATGCGGTGTCGTGACACGTTCTCGACGGGGTCCCGGGCGTACTCGCGCGCAACGGATGCGGCCGTGTCGAAGGCGAACTCGTCGAGCAGCGCTTCGAGCTTGTCCTGCAACCGTCGAATACCGTACGCGCTAACGAAGCGTTCGTGTGCCCCAACGTCCGCATCGTTCACCGCGCGGGCGACCGCCGGGTTGAACTCCCACGGATGGAAGTACACCGTCGCCGGCAGCCCACGGGCGTTCAGAGTGGCGATACCGCGAGCGAGAAGCGACGACGGCAGCAGGCGTGCGTAGAATCCGCCGGCGACCGGAAGCCTGAGACGGGGATGGAACACGGCGAGCGGCAGTTCGACGAGGTCGCCCCCTCGCTCTCGGGCTTCGAACGGCGCGTCCGAGGCGGGGCGGTAGGGACCGACCGGCGCGCCGCTCACCCCGTACATCGGCGTCCGAACGGGGAAGACGCTCGAATCGTACCGATAGCCCGCCGCCGCGAGCATCCCGATTGCCCAGCCAGTCCGTCGCGTCACCGAGAAGTTCGGTGCGCGGAAGCCGACCGGTCTCGTGCCCGTCGCGTCGTGGATGGCCCGCGCGCTGTGAGCGAGTTCCCCAGCGAAGGTCTCCCTGTCGAGTTCGAACAGCGGCCGATGGGTATGGCCGTGCGAGGCGACCTCGTGGCCCGCATCGGCGATTTTCGCCACCAGCGATGGATGCTCGCGGGCGAGCTCGCCGACGACGAAAAACGTCGCCCGCACGTCGTAAGCGGCGAGCGTATCGAGGACGATGGCGACCGACCGCCCGATGTGGGTTTCGGGGTCACACACCGCGTCTCGAAGCAGCGTCGCCGAATACCAGTGTTCGACGTCGAAGGACAGAACGTTCGTCGTGCTCATCGCACCGTCCCCTCACGTCCGGCGCTCTCGAAGTAGGTGCTGAGCGAGTGTAACACGATGGCGGTGAAACACGCGAAGATGCCCAACAGCGTGAGGAAGACGGCCATGAGCGCCAGCCCGAACGGGAACGTCCCCGACTGAACGTAGTTGGTCGCCGCCCAGTAGCCAAAGCCCAATCCGCCGAAGGTGAGCGAAAACCCCGGCACGGCGAGCGCCGTCAGCGGGCGCTCGCGCTCGATGGTCTTCAAGATGTTTCGAACGAGCGCGACGCCGTGGGAGACCGGCGCGTGCGTGCTCGGGTTCTCGACGTCGTAGCTGACCTCGATGGCGACCTCCTCGATGGCGTAGTCGTAGTGATGGGCGTGATAGAGGATGTCGATGCTGGCGCTCATCCAGTCGCCGATGGCCGGGTCGGCCGCCAGCGTCGCAATCGCCTCGCGGTCGTACGCCCGGAACCCACTCTGGGTGTCGCTGACGCGCGAGGACGTGCGCACGACGCCCATGCTCAGATTGGTGAGTGTATTGATCGTCTTGAGACCGGCTCGACGATAGAGCGGCACGTTCGACGCGACGCCGCCGACGAACCGGCTGCCGATGACGAGATTGGCGGCAGTGTCCTGTTGAGCGTCGACCAGCCGGGGAACGTCGGCGGGGTCGTGCTGGCCATCGCCGTCGAGGACGACGAGGTGGGCGACATCAGCGCGCTGTGCGACCGCAAAGACCGTCTTCAGGGCGGCCCCGTAGCCGCGATTGCGCCCGTGCTCGCTGACGAGCGCGCCGGCGGTCACGGCGCTGTCGGCGGTGTCGTCGTCGCTGCCGTCGTCGATAACAAGTACGGCGTCGGCGTACTCGCGTGCTCGCTCGACGACGCCGCCGATGGTCGACGCCTCGTTGTACGCCGGAATCGCGACCAACACCTCACAGCCCGAGCCGGCCAGCGTCGATACCGGCTCACCCTCGGCGGTCCGTTCGTGACCAGCGGTCATCCCGTTGCCCGCAAGCGTGTCAACGGACTCGAACGCGCGCGCGGTGCGCGCGCCATTGCTCTCGATGAGCGGTGCCGTCCGCTCGCCGGTCGTGCTGCCGTCGTTCCCGGTAGTCTCACTCATCCTCTCACCCACTCCCACCTCGTCGCGGCCGTCTATACATATTAATCAGTTATCAAACCCGAACGAACGGTTGGGTCACGAGTCGGGGTTCGAACGGTGAATTATTCCACGCGAATCGTTGCTAATTACCACGGCTGACGCCTGAATCGATGCGCGGGCGACGAACGGGCCTCCCCACCGTCGGACGAGCGCGTCAGCGACGAGATATCGTCGTACGACCGCCGGTTCCCCGAGCGAACCGTTCGACCGAGGACGAGGAAAAACTCCGCACAGCGGTCGCCGCCTGGGTTATTCGGTTTGGGTCTTCTCGATGCTGGTCTTCTCGCCACGGTGGATGGCCGCGCCGTCCTGGGCGACCATCTCGGCGAGCACGGCACATTTCACCCGCATGGGGCTGATATCCACACCGAGGAGGTCGATGACGTCGTCGCGGTCGAGGTCCGCGAGTTCGTCGAGCGTCATCCCCTGGAGTTCGCCGGTGAGCATGCTCGCGCTCGCCTGACTGATGGCACACCCGTCGCCATGAAAGGCGGCGTACTCGATGGTTTCGCCGTCGTCGGCGAGTTTGACGTCGACGGTGATTTCGTCGCCACACATCGGGTTCTCGCCGACGTGGCTGAAGGTCGGGTCGTCGAGTTCGCCGTAGTTGCGGGGGTTCTTGTAGTGGTCGAGTATCTGCTGGCGGTACATGTCCGAGCCCATGCTCATGATAGGATGAATAGACGTGTGCGACCCAAAAGGATTCCGGGCAGCGAGGTTTCAGGCGCTGCGGCGCTCGCGAGCCTTCCGTCGGAGGTTCTTGTAGCCACACTTCCGGCAGCTGTCCGCTCTGGATGGGTTGCGGGCGTTACAGCGCATACAGATCATCTTGTCGAGGATGCGCGCTTCCGCCTGTTCGAATCTGGCCATGTCATTCGAAACAGGCCTGTGGGGTTAAGCGTTTCCGAAGCGGGCTACTCGGCGGCGAGATACTCCTCTTGGACGGCGACCACGTCCGTCGAATCCGTACAGTCGGCATACCGACGGAGTGGCTCGTCGTTGAGTTCGAGGAAGGTATGGCCCCAGCGGAACTTCGCGAGGAGCGTCTCGGCCTGTGAACGCTCACCGAGGATGCAGAGCGCGCCGGCAAGCGCCTCGACGGTCGTCAACTGAAAGGGCGTGCCGTAGTTCACCGGGTTGGCCGCGACCAGAAACGGCAGCGCACGGTGTGGGCCGCCGAGCGAAAACTGCTCATCGTCGGCGGTTGCCCACGAGCAATCGAGCGCGACGAGGCGCTCGGAGCTCTCGCGGTCGGCCGGCGAGAGCGCCCGCTCGGCGTGGGGGTTCAACACCACTCCTGTGGGCGTGTCGCGTGCCGAGCGATGGAGGGCGGCGAGGTCGAAGCGGGCGAGCTTGCGGGCGGTGCATTTGTCGGGGTCGTCGTCGCCCTCGTAGCGGACGTGCAGCTCCACACTAACGATATGTGACCCGCAAGGAAAGCTCGCTCGGCTCAGCGAATCGCGTCGTACTGCTCTTCGAGCTTGTCGGCGGCCTGCCCGAGCTGTTCGCGCTCGTACTCCGAGAGCGTCCAGTCGACGACCTCGGCCCCGTCGCCCGTGAGTTTCACGGGCACGCCGAGACCCACACCCTCGTGGCCGTACTCGCCGTCGAGCGGTATCGAGGCGGGGAGCACAGTCCCCGTATCGCGGACGACGGCCTCGACCATGTGGCCGACGCCGGTCGCCGGACCCCACTGTGTCGCGCCCTTGCGCTCGATGACGTTCATCGCGCTCGCCTGCAGGCTTTCGAGGATGTCCTCGCGCTCGTCGTCCGAAAAGTCGGGGTCCTCGCCGTCGATGCGGACTTTCGAGAACACCGGCACCTGCGCGTCGCCGTGCTCGCCGAGAATCGTCGCCTCGACGTTCCGAACTTCGGTGTCGAAGCGTTCGGCGAGGACGTATCTGAACCGAGCCGAATCGAGCCGGCCGCCGAAGCCGATGACGTGCTCTCTGGGCCGGTCACCCATCTCGTAGAGGTGGCGATTCAGCAGGTCCATCGGGTTCGAGGTGGTGATGGAGACGAACTCGTCGTTGTGCTCGGCGAGCGAATCGCCGATGTCCTCCATGATGGGCGCGTTGTCCTCGGCCAGATCGAGCCGGCTATCGCCGGGTGAACGCGGGATGCCGGCGGTGATGACCACCACGTCAGAACCGGCAGTGTCCTCGTAAGTTCCCTGTCGAACCGTCGTGTTCGTGTCGTAGGCCACGCCGTGGTTGGCGTCGGCGGCCTGTCCCACAGTGGTGTCCTCCTGGTCGGGGATATCGACAAAGACGATCTCGTCGGCCACGCCGCGCAGCGCGATGTTGTAGCCTGCGGCCGCCCCCACGGTGCCTGCCGCGCCGACAACGCTCACTTTTACCATGCTACCGTGAGTGACTCGCGGCGCGGGCTAAAGCGCTTCGAAACCCCACGATTTTCCACGCACGTTCACCGGATTCAGCCGCGTCACGAAAAACTCGATCTCGGCCCGTCTCGACCCGGTTCGCGGCGGAAGCGCCTCACGACAGGCCCGCGGACCGTTACCGGAACGTTGCAATCACACCCACAGTCCTTTTTGAGACTCGACGCCCTTGGGTAGGTATGAGCGACTTCGATAAGGAAGCCGAGCGCGAGAAACTCCGCGAGCGCTTCGCCGAGGAGGACGAAAAGCGCAAGACCACCGAGCAGATGAGCGAACTGCTCCTGCAGGGCGCGACGATGACCGACACCCACTGCGACACCTGTGGAAGCCCGCTCTTTCGCTACGACGGCCAGACGTTCTGTCCGACCTGCCAGCAAGCCACGACCGAAGGCGGGGCGGACGGCCGAGCAGCCACCACGGACGCGGCCGCCGACGAACCAGCATCCACGACCGCGAACGGCGGGCAAGCCGCCAGCGAACGACCGCAAACGCGACCGAACCGCACGGACCGGACGCCACAGAGCACGACCCAGCAACCACGGAGTTCGGGGTCGGCACCGACGCGGAACCGGCGCGCAGCGACCTCCCCGACTGACGGCGATACGCAGGGGAGAGATGGACCACAGCCGGAAACGACCACCCGGCCCGCGGGCGGGGCAAACGACCTCGACGCGGCCGAGGCGTCGCTGTCGCGCACGCTCGCCGAACTAACGGCCACGGCCGAAGAAACCGAAGACTTGGGCCGGAAGCGCGAACACCTCGCCGCCGCGCGCGAGGCCGCCGAGGCACTCGATGCCGTGCGGACCGCACGGAAGTAGTTAGACCGTCTCGTCCGGGTCGACCTCGAATCGGGGACCGCCGCGGGCGATGTCGAAACCCATGAACGCGAACAGCACGGCCAACGAGAGGGTGGCGACGGCGTAGAACGCACCGTCAGTACCGAAGGACAGATTCGTGAGTTGATAGACCCCTATCATGAAGAAAGCGAGGCCCAAAATCCGGTGCCAGCCGAACCGTTTCGTGATGGGTGTCTCGAAGCCGGCGAGGACGAACAGCAGTCCGGTGAGGAACAACAGCCCCGATGAAATGCCGAGATTGCTAAATCCAATGAGAGCGGACAACCCGACTCCCAGCAACAACATGAGATAACCGATCCAGCGGGAGCCACGGCGCGTTATGGCCATACCAAAGATTAATTTTCTAATAGAAAAAGCCATCGCCGCCTACTGGTTGTAGTCGCTGCCGACGACCTCGCGGATGCGTTCGGCGGTCACCTCGCCGACGCCCGACACCTCCTGTAGGTCCTCCTCGTTGGCGATCATCACGCCCTCGACGCTGCCGAACGCTTCGAGCAGAGCGCGCGCGGTCACCGGCCCGATGTCCGCGATGGCGCTCACAACGTACTCCTGCTGTTCGTCGAGCGTTTTGGTCCCTTTCTCGCCGTGGACGCTCACCTCGCGGTCGGCCACCTCCTGTTCCCGGCCCGCAATCACGTGCAGGAGGTCCGCGGTGTCGGACTCGTCGGTCGTTCGGAGGACGCTCGCGCCGAAATCAACAGCTAAGGAGGCGAGCGCGCCCCGAATGGCGTTCGGATGGACGTTGCGCTCGCCGTAGAGGTCCCCACCCTCGATGAGCACCACAGGGTGGGCGTAGTGGCGCGTCGCATCGCCGACCTGCTCGAATATCGAGCGGTCGCCGCCGGTGAGCGTATCGAGGAAATCGCTCACGGATTTGCGCTCGACGACCACCCGATCCGACAGCACGTAATCACCCACCGCGAGCGTTTCGAGGCGGGTCTCACAGTCCTCGCGCGTCGAGAGGTCCCGGGCAATTGACGAATCGAGCTCGCGCTGGTCGACGACGATTTCGACGCCCTCGTCGCTCGCTGCGGTCGCTACCACCCCATCGTCCTCGGTCTCCCTCTCGGAGTCGGCGTCGTCAGTCTCGTCGGCCGCTTCGATAGCCGAATCGGTTTCCGACGGCACGGCGAACGACGACAGCCCCGACTGGCCGCCATCACCCGCCACGCCGCCGTCCGATGGCTCTCCCACCGGGCCGTCGAACGCATCGAGACCCTGCTGGGCGAGGTCGGATTCGATGGCTCCGGCGGCGTCCTTCAAACTGTCAAGTTCGTCGGTCATGCGGGACTGCTCGTGGCGCGACTTCCAGAAATACGCCTCGTCGCGGGTATCCTCGGCGAGCAACACCATTACCCGGCCCTCGGTCTGACGACCCGTCCGACCCTTGCGCTGAATCGAGCGGATGGCTGTCGGCACCGGCTCGTAGAACAGGACGAGATCGACTTCCGGCACGTCGAGACCCTCCTCGGCGACCGATGTCGAGACCAGTACCTCGAAGGCCCCCGCTCGAAACGCATCGAGGGTCTCCTGTTGTTCGGTCTGGGTCATCCCGTCCGAGCCCTCCTTGTCGCCCTGTCCGACGAACTTCCGCGTCTCGAAATGCGCGCCCAGAAATTCCGTAAGGGTTTCGGCCGTATCCCTGGATTCGGTGAAGACGATGACCCGCTCACCACCCTCGATGCCCAGACACTGGGCGAGCAGGATGCGCGCCCGGCGGAACTTCGGATGGAGGTCGTCGTAGGTTTCGGCTTGCTCCATCGCCTCTCGAACTTTGGTCTCGGAGACGAACCGCTGGCTCGCCTTCGACGCGCCCGACGAGCGCGCGGCGTTGCGCTGGCGCTCGAAGTATCGACGGAGGGATTCGACGCTTTGCGTCTCGGCGAGGGTCACCGCCCGCCGGAGTTTCATCACTTCGGCGTGGATGGACATCCCCTCGTAGCCCTCCGATTGGTCGTTGTCGATGAGCTGCTGGAGTTCGCCCCGAATCCGATTGAGGTCGCGCTGGGAGATGTCCGCACTCGTCGCGCGCGTCACGCCGAGTTCCTTCAACTGTTCGAGCCGCTCTTCGATGACCGCAACCAGCGCGTCCCGGATGGTGAGGATCTCGTCAGGGAGCGTCACGCGCTCCCACTCGACGCTCGTGTCGTGGGTATACTCGGCGACGTCGGCGTCTTCCTCGGTCATCACCGTGACGTTGGCGAGACCGAGGTTCTCACAGACCGAGCGTATCGCCTCCTCGTCGCCACCCGGCGAGGCGCTCATCCCCGTCACGAGTGGCGTCTCGGCGTCGGCGTGGTAGCGCTCGGCGATGTAGTTGTACGCGTACTCACCCGATGCGCGATGGCACTCGTCGAAGGTCAGATGCGTCGTCGTGGAGAGGTCGATACGGCCGCCGATGAGGTCGTTCTCGATGACCTGCGGGGTGGCGATGACGACCCGCGCGCGCTTGAAGAGGGCTTCGCGGTCGTCAGGACTGACCTCGCCGGTGAACACCACGATCTCGTCGTCGGGAATCGTGAGCGCTTCGCGGTAGAACTCGGCATGCTGAGTGACCAAGGGTTTCGTTGGCGCGAGCAGCAGCGAGGTGCCACCCTGCTCGTGGAGGCGTTCGGCAGTCACGAGCAGGCTCACGGTCGTCTTGCCGAGTCCAGTGGGCAGACAGACGAGCGTGTGCCCGCTTGCAGCCTCGTCGGCGAGTTCGGCCTGATAGCGCCGTCGTTCAAGCACGCCCGGTTCGACGAGCGGGCGCTCGACGTACTCCTCACCTGTGGCCGCCATTGGGCCGTTCTACCGCCCCATCCCGAATAAGGGTTCGCAGTCGAGAGTGAAAGTGAAACCGTTCGCTATCCGGGCGCAAGCGGAGCGCCGCCGGTGAGCCAGAGTCCAAGGGAGATGGCGAGCGCCGCCGCCACAGGGATGGTGAGGTTGTCGTCGATGACGTAGCCACGGAAAACGGGTTTCACGCCATCGGCGAGCGTCGCGGCGAGCGCACCGAGCAGCGCGGGCACGAGCGGGACGAACGGGATGGCGAGCACGAAACAGACCGCAAACGTGACCGCGAGCACCGACAGTTCCTTCATACTCCGGGGTTCGCTCGACCCCAACAGGCCGCTCAGCGGGTCGGCAATCGTCAGCATCAGGATGGCCGGGATGGCAATCCGCGCATCGAAGGCAAACGCGACGACGGTCGCCGCGACCATGTAGAGCGCGTAGCCCGCGAGATTGGTTTGTTCATACTCGCGGGTGAGTTCCTCGTAGAGCCGCCAGTCCAGTCCCACAGAGAGGCGCACGGCTTCGAGACAGAGCGCGACCAACGCCCCGAACAGGAACAGCCACCGAACCCACTCGTAGGTGATGATGCCGAGCAGATATGCCGCCGGCAGCGCCGTGCCGCTGACGTGGACGGCCCGACGCTTGAGTTCGCCCATCAGGCGTCGAGCGATTCGTCCGCCCGCAGCGCCGCGAGCCGGGCGGGCAGCTCGGCGGTGGCGATGCGCGTTTGAACTGTCGAATCGCGCTCGCGCACCGTCACCGTCCCCTCCTCCAGTGATTCGTAATCGACGGTCACACAGTAGGGTGTCCCGACCTCGTCCTGTCGGCGATAGCGCCGTCCGATGTTACCCGAATCGTCGTAGTCGACCGAAAAACCGGCCTCGCGCAGGTCGGCAGCGACCTCGCGGGCGCGCTCGCCCAGCCCGTCCTTGTCCATCAGCGGGAACACCCCTACAAATGTCGGTGCGAGCCTCGGGGGGAGGGCGAGATAGCGCCGCGGCTCGCCCTCGACTTCGTCCTCGCGGTAGCTGTGGGCAAGAATAGTATAGAGGACGCGTCCGATTCCGAAGGAGGGTTCGATGACGTGTGGCGTGACGTGCTCGCCGGTGATGGTCTCCGTACGCACCGCAAAGCCGGTTTCCTCGGTCGGCACGGTGTAGCTCTCGCCGCCGATGTCGACGGTGACTGCCTCGCCGTCGAACGCGGAGGGGTCCCGCTCGGCGAGGGCAGCGAGCTCGTCGGCCACGTCGCCGGCGTCCGCGCCGAACTCCGGACCGAGATAGCTCATGTTCGGCTCGACCGAGGGCCGCTCGACGGTCCGTGGCTCGTCGTAGGGTTTGAACACCGAGAAGTCCTCCTCGGAATACTCGTCGTGCTTCGAGAGGTCGTAGGCACCGCGGTCGGCGAAGCCGGTGATTTCGATCCAGTTGCCGTCGAGTTCGGTCTCGGCGTCCCAACAATCGCTCGCGTAGTGGGAGAGTTCGTCAGGCAGGTGCTGGCGATACCTAAATCGGTCCATGTCGACGCCGACGCTCTCGTACCACTCCCTGGCGATGGCGAGGTAGTAGGCGATCCACTCGCTCGTGATGACGCCCGTATCGAGCGCCTCGTCGACGGTCAGCCGTTCGATACTTCCCTCGGACTCCTGTGCGGCCGCCGAGTAGAGTGGAAGCGTGACGTCCGCGACCGGCTCGATGGGTGGGCCATCCGTTTCGGGGTCGACGAACTGTTCGAGTTCGGCCATCGTGAACTCCCGCACCCGGATGAGCGAGCGCCGCGGGCTGATCTCGTTGCGGTAGCCGTGGCCGATCTGGGCGACGCCGAAGGGGAGTTGATTGCGCGCGTACTCGGCGAGGCGGGGGAACTCGACGAAGATTCCCTGTGCAGTCTCGGGACGTAGATAGCCCGGCGAGGACGAACCGGGACCGATGGACGTCTCGAACATCAGGTTGAACGCCTCGACCGGCTCGCCGGCCAGTTCTCGGCCACACGACGGACAGGATATCCCGTTGTCGGCGATGAGTTCGGCAACGCGCTCAGTGCCGAGGGACTCGGCCTCCTCGATTCCTGTACTATCCTCGACGAGGTGGTCGGCGCGGTGGCTCGCACCACACTCCGGGCATTCGAGGATCATGTCGTCGAATCCATCCAAGTGCCCGGAGGCCTCGAACACCGCCTCCGGAGTCACCGTCGGCGAGGAGATCTCCATGTTGTCCTCGCGGGTGACGAAGCGCTCGCGCCAGCTCGCTTCGAGGTTGCGTTTCAGCGCTGCGCCCTCCGGGCCGTAGGTGTAAAAGCCGCTGGCTCCCCCATATGCCTCGTTCGCGGGGAAGAAGAATCCGCGGCGCTTGGCGAGTTCGGCGAGCGTTGCGGCGTCCGCACCGGCGGCGGTCTCGGGGTCAGCCATCGAGCGCCTCCAACAGGTTCACGTCCCGGACCACGCCGATGAGGTCACTCCCGCTGACCAGCGGAATCTGTTCGATGTCGTTCGTTATCATCGCCCGTGCAGCCTCCTGTGCCGTCCGTGTCGTCCCGACGCTCACGACATCGCTCGTCATGAACTCCCGAACAGGCTCGTTCGGAATTTCGACGTTTCGCGTGGGGAAATACCGGTTGCCGACGGCCTTGATTCCCTCCCACATCCAGTCGTCGTCCTGGCCGGCGATGGCATCACCAGTCTGGGCCTCACCCTCGACGACTCGGGCCACGGCGAGGATGTCCGGTTCGGTGAGCACGCCACACATCTCGCCGTCGTCGTCGAGCACCACGGCGTAGGGCACGCCCGAGTGTGAGAGTTCACGCTCGGCGACCGGTAGCGGCGTGCCGGCGTAGACGGCGTTGACGGTTCGGGAGGCGAGGTCGCCGACCTGTCTGTCGCCGGCAGCCTCGCCCTCTGCAATCGCCCGTACCACGTCGGTGACGGTGATGATTCCCTCCAGATAGCCGTCCACCACCGGCACGCGGCGGGCATCCTCGGCAACCATCGTTGCGGCAACCGCCTCGATGGTCGTCTCGGAGGTCGTCGTCGGGCCGTCCTCGACGAGCAGGGCGAGCTGGTCCTCGTCGGGCCGTTCGATGAGCGTCTGTCGCGAGACCAGCCCCCGAAACTCCTCGTCGTCGCCCTCGCCCTTGACGACAGGGACCGAGGAGAACGCACGCTCCTGGAGGTATTCGAGCGCGTCGTCGCGCGTCCCGGGCAGCGAAACCGTAACGAGCGACTCGCGCGGCGTCATCGCGTCGGCGACGTTCATGAGCGTTCACTGGCTTCCCACCTACAAAGTCCTTCCACTTCGCTGGCTATCGGACGGCGTCGTAATCGGTCGCCGGGAAGAACTTCTCGGGGTCGTCGTGCTCGAACGACCCCAGCCGCGTGCCGTCGAGCGTCTGGAGATGCGTGTACATCGCTTCGGCCTCGCTGGCGGCACCCATCAGCGGCCGCGAGCCACGGCGCTCGAACCCGCCGGCGACGAACACCGCCGTCTCGCTGTCCGGGTCGGCGAGCAGCGTCACCAGAAACACCTGGCCGTGCGATTCGTTGCGGAAGACGTCGTACTGGGGGAACCCGCCGTTCTCGAACGCATCGGAGAACTCCTCGGCGTAGTTATCGGGAATCACGTAGACCAATCCGAAACGCCCCTCGTCGCCGCTGTCCGGCGCTTCGGTCGCGGTGTGGCCAGCCGGAATCGTCAGCGTTGTCCAGCCGTCGGCTTCGTACTCCTCGGCGAGGGCGTCCATATCTTCGAGCGTCGCCGCCCACGCCTCCTTGAGACCGTCGGCACGGGCGGCGAGTCGGTCGTCGTGGTCGGCGTTCTCGCTCGTTTCTGGCATATGGACGTTTTCGAGCGCGGGGTGTAAAGCCTGTTGCCCGCTCAGGCGGCGACGCCGAAGCCCGCCTCCATCACGAACGACGTCACCAGGACGAGCACGCTCGCGACGAACAGCTTCGCCGGCGGCGACAGTCGCTCGTCGGGCGCGAGACCGTACCGTCCGAGCGGCGGCAGCCGCTGGACGAACGCCTGAAAGCTTGATTCGTCGCGGTCGACAATCACCGGGTCTTCGTCCTTCCACGGCGGCGTCGGCCGGAGTTGGAGCGCCGATAGCCCGAACAGGAAGAAACCGACGAAAAACAGCGCGAACTTCACGCCGACCCAGCCCGCACCGAGGGGAAAACTCACGACGGCCGCCAGCGCAACGAGGACGGCCACGAACGCGAGCGAGTAGACGACCGCGTCGAGGGCCTGCCGCAGTCGAAACGCCGCCGGTCGCGGCCGGTCGGCGGCCATCACTGCTCGTCGAAGACGGTGTGGGCGAAGAACTCGCCCGGCTCCTCGTGCTCGTCTTTGTGTCGGTGACAGAGACTCGTCCGCCCAGCCTCGCTCACCTCGTGGTGGGCCGGCATCTCCGTATCGCACTCGCTGCCGAACTCCTCGCGCAGACGGGCGATTGCCCCCTCCTCGTCGTTGTCGCGCAGGTGCTCCTCGACCGCGTCGAGATGGCTCTGGATTTCGTTCGGGACCTGCACGTCGCCGAACAGCTCCTCGTGCATCTCCTCGACGTCCGAGAAACGGGTGTCCATGCCGAGCAGTGCGCGCGCACGCTCCGAGAGCGAGCGCTCGGCACGGTCGCGCTCGCGCAAGACTTCGCGGAACACCTCGATGCGCTCCCAAAGCTCGTCGTCGGTCTCACGATACTTCTCGGGCCTGATCTTCGCCGGACAGCGCGTGCTGAACGGACAGCCCGTCGGCGGGTCGCGCGGGCTCGGCGGCGTCCCTCGCAGCGTGATGCGGTCCTTGTCGCTCTCGGGGTTCGCCTCGGGAATCGCCGACAGCAACGCGTGCGTGTAGGGATTCGCCGGGTCGGCGAACAGCTCCTCGCTCGCTCCGACCTCCATGATGTTGCCGAGATACATCACCGCCACGCGGTCACAGATATGCCGCACCACCGAGAGGTCGTGGGCGATGAACAGGTATGTCAGCCCAAATTCGTCCTGGAGGTCTTCGAGGAGGTTCAATATCTTCGCCTGCACCGAGACGTCGAGCGCGCTCACGGGTTCGTCGAGCACGATGAACTCCGGCGAGAGCGCAAGCGCCCGCGCGATGCCGACGCGCTGGCGCTGCCCCCCGGAGAACTGGTGGGGATATCTGTAGTAATGTTCCTCACGCAGTCCGACGGTTTCGAGCAGTTCGCGCACCCGCTGGCGGCGTTCGCGTGGCGTCTTCCAGTCGTGAACGTCGAGCGGTTCGCGGACGATTTCGCCGACGGTCATCCGGTCGTTGAGACTGGATTCTGGGTCCTGAAAGACGATCTGGGCGTTGCGCCGCCAGTCCTTCAGTTCGTTGCCCGAGAGCTGGGTGACGTCGGTCCCGTCGAACTCCACAGTTCCGGCGGTCGCCGATTCCAGCTGGACGAGCGTTCGCCCGAGCGTGGTCTTCCCACAGCCCGACTCGCCGACCAGCCCGAGGGTTTCGCCGCGCTCGATGTGGAGGGTCACGTCGTCGACGGCCTTGACCGGCTCGTCGGTGAGCAGTCCCCCGCCCTCGTAGTAGGTCTTCAGGTTCTCGACGTCGACCAGTGTCTCGCCGCTCGATACTTCCCTCTCGCGTTGGATGGTTTCACTCATCGAGTGCCTCCTCGCTGTCCTCGCCGCGCCGCCGATGGGTCTCGACGGCGCTCGCACGCGATTCGTCCTCGGGATAGAGCAGGCAGGCGGCGGTGTGGTCGCTCGCCCCCTCGTTCACCGGCACCGAGACCGGATGAACGCTCTCGCATTCGGCAAACGCCTCCGGGCACCGCGGCGCGAACCGACAGTACGTCGCGGGTTCGTTCGGCGTCGGCACGTCGCCCTCGATGGTTCGCAGGCGCTCCTCGTCGGGGTGGCGGCCCGGAATCGATTCGAGCAATCCCTGCGTGTAGGGGTGTTTCGGGTTCGCGAACACCTCCTCGACGGGTGCGGTCTCGACGATTTCGCCGGCGTACATCACGTTCAGCCGGTCGGCGATTTCGGCCATCACGCCCATGTCGTGGGTGATGAAGACGATGGACAGCCCACGGTCCTCCTGAATGTCCGAAAGCAGTTCGAGGATTTGGGCTTGAATCGTCACGTCGAGGGCCGTCGTCGGCTCGTCACAGATGAGCAGTTCGGGTTCGCAGGCCAGCGCCATCGCGATGACCGCCCGCTGGCGCATCCCGCCGGAGAACTGGTGGGGATACTCCGTGACGCGGCGTTTGGCGTCGGGAATCGAGACGGCTTCGAGCAGATTGATGGCCTCCTCGGTCGCCGCCTGCCCGCGGAGACCCTGATGGAGTCGGAGGGCCTCCTTGATCTGGTTGCCGACGGTATAGACGGGGTTGAGCGAACTCAGCGGGTCCTGGAATATCATGGCGATACCGTTGCCGCGCAGGGTTCGGAGCGCTGAATCCGGCATCCGCGTGACGTCGACGTAGCCGTCGGCGGGCTCGTCGCCGTCCCACTCCTCGACGAAGACGAAGTCGTCCTCGTCAGCGGCGTTCGCCCGCTCCTCGTCGGAGAGACCGGCGACGTCGGCCGTTCGGCTCTGGTTGGAGTCGGCCAGCCGTTCGAGGATAGCGCGGTCGCGGAAGTCGATGTTCCCGTCGAGGACGCGCCCGGGCGATCTGATGAGACCCATTATCGAGCGCGCCGTCACGCTCTTTCCCGAGCCGCTCTCGCCGACGATACCGACCGTCTCGCCCTCCCGAACGTCGAAGCTCACGCCGTCGACCGCGCGAATGGTCTCCTTGTCGGTGAAGAAGGCCGTTCGGAGGTTCTCCACGGAGAGCACTGTCTCGCCGGCGGGGCGTTCGCGCGGGAATTGGGTGCTCATGCGCCACCACCCCCGGCGACGGCGGCCTCGCCACCGTCGGTTCCCTCAGCGCCCTCGCTCTGTGGGTCGAGCGCGTCACGGATGCCGTCGCCGAGCGCGTTGAACCCGACCACGATGAGCGTGATGAGGATGCCCGGAATCAGCGAGATGTGCCACGAGACGCTCGCGACGTAGGGCTGGCCCGAGGAGACGACGCGCCCCCATTCGGGCGTCGGCGGCGAGATGCCGAGACCGAGATACGACAGCCCCGCCACGGCGATGATGATGCCGCCGAGGGTCAGCGACGCGTAGATGAGCAAGTAGCCGATGACGTACGGCAGCATGTGTTTCCGCATGATGATGCGGGGCCTCTGGCCGAAACTCTTTGCGGCGTCGATCCACTCTTCCTCGGCGATCTGGAGCGCCGGACCGCGCAGCGACCGCCAGAAGAAGGGCCAATACGTCAGCGAGAAGATGAGTATCAGCATGACGGCCCCGTTGTAGACGTTCGCGAGCCACGTGCTCGAAAAGACCGCCGACGCGAGGATGAGCACCAATAACACGGGTAAGGACTGAATCGAGTCGCTGGTGATGACCGTCGCGAGGTCGGCAAGCCCCTTGTAGTACGCCGTCAGCATGGCGAGCACGGTGGCGATGGACCCGGCGGCCAGCAGCGAGACAAGCCCGATCATCAGCGAGATGCGCGCGCCCGCCGCCATGAACGTGAAGAGGTCCTTGCCGTTCGTTATCGTTCCAAATGGGTGGAACCGTCCGTAGTCGTCGTAGCTCCACGGACCGACGTTCGAACTCGGGTTCCCTTGGGAGGTCGAGCCGAGGTTCGCGGTCCCGACGGTGACGTTCTGGACCGAGCCAAGCTCCTCGTCGTAGTACTTCGTGTAATGGGAGTACGGCTCCTGGATGTTCGCCTCGACGGTCGTCGGGCCGAGCGCCGGCGCGAACAGCGCCATGATGAAGAAGGTAAGCACGAGGACGAACCCGAACTGTCCCCAGCGATGGGAGCGCAGCCGGTCGACCACGTCGTCGCGGGGCGTCCAGTCGGCGTAGCGATAGTTCCCGCGGAACCAGCGGTAACCGACCCAGAACCAGCCGAGCCACGCGAACGCGTAGGCGTAGATAAGCGCGACCCGCAACAGCCACGCATACGCCGGCTCCAGCCCGAGGAACGTCCCCATCCACTCGCCGCCGGCGGTCTGGTAGCCACGGTTCGGGATGAGGCTCCGCGAGAGCAGCGTCGGAATCGCCTCGACGGCCTCGCCGGCGCTGACGAGCGCGCTCGCGCCTGGATTCGACGGAACGAGGCGTGCGACCGTCAGCACGAGCTGGATGACGACGCCGACGAACGCGCCGAGTTCGAGCGCGAACAGCACGGCCGCACCCGCCAGCCACCGCAGTGCCGGGCGCGGGTTCGCCGCGATGCGGTCGCGAAGCGGTACTTCCTCGTCGGTTGGTGTCTCACTCATGAATTACTCACTTTCGTAGCCGACGCGCGGGTCGATGAGGGTGTACAACAGGTCCTGCAGGATGTTCGTCGCGACGGTGATGAGGATGAAGATGAACATCAGCGCCCCCAGTAGCGGGAGGTCGGAGTTGATGGCCGCCTGGAAGAACAGGTAGCCGATGCCATTGATGGCGAAGACCGTCTCGACGAGCACCGAGCCGCCGATGAGCAAGAACGCCTCGCCGGTGATGATCGGTACCAGCGGGATGAGCGCGTTCCGAAAGACGTGTTTCCAGACGAGGCTCCGCCCGGAGACGCCCTTGGCGCGCGCGGTCTCGACGTACTCGGAGTTGATGGTTTCGAGGACCGCGGTGCGGCCGATGCGCATCTCGTTGCCCATCGAGGCCGACCCCAAGACGAGTGCTGCCGGCGCGATCTGTTTCAGCGCCGCGAGAAACGAACCGTTCGCGCCGGTCGTTAGCCACCAATCAATCGGACTCGTGATGGCACCGAGCGGGTTCGAGAGGAAATCGAGGTTCGGCGGCGTCAGGATATTGGTCGGGACGAGCCACTGCGACCAGTTGAAGCCGAAGAAGAGGTCTTGAGACTGGACGAGCGCGCTCACGAGAATGATGGCCAGCCAGAAGTTCGGCATCGCTCGCCAGACGATACCGCCGAAGGAGGCGAAGTAGTCACCGAACGTGTTCGGGTTCAGCCCCGCATAGAAGCCGAGCGGGATACCGACGACCAGCGCGATGACGACCGACCAGAAGCCGAGCCAGATGGTGCGTGGCGCGTAGCTCACGATGAGGCTATAGGCATCTCGCCCCGGCTGGATGACCCACGACTGTCCGAGGTCGAAGGTGAACATGTTTATCATGAAGTCGAAATACTGCTGCCAGAGCGGTTGGTTCAGCCCGAGCTGCTCGCGGATGCGGGCGATTCCCTGTGGGTTTCCGATGCCGACGATGGCCGCCGCCGGGTCGATGGGACCCAGCCTGACGAGCATGAACGTGATCGTCGTGCCGAAGACGACGACCGGAATCGCCAGCACGAGCCGCCTGAGGAAGTATCCCCACCGACTCATGGGGCTGTACTCGCTTCGGTACTGAGATGCATGCTATCTCCTCGTATGTGAGGTGAATTCATTATATCTTTCGTTCGGGTTCGAACAATCCTTACCGCAATCGATGCCAGCCGTAAACGACGAAACCGACGGCCAGCGCGGTTACTGGCGCTGTGAGGCGATCTTCACGTCGTCGTACTTCTGACGGCTCGGACCCATGCCGCCGTACGGTGGGATGTCGACCCAGTTGTACGCGAACTGCTCACCGAGGCTGTGGTAGACCGGCAGCATCGCCATGTCGCTCCAGTTGGCCTCCTCGATGGTGACGTAGGCCTCGTTGCGGGCCTTTTGGGCCTGTTTCGTCGGGGCCTGATTGTTCGAGACCTTATTGTAGGCCTGCGTGGCTTTCTTCGCCGAGTTGCCGTTCGCCTGCCAGTTGAGGTAGGACAACGGCGCTTCCGAGGAGGTGTCAGTGTTCGGCGGGTTGAGCAGCTGCAGGAAGTTGTCCGGCGCGGGCCAGTCGGCGATCCAGCCGAGGGTGTAGGCTTCGAGCTGGCCGTTGCGGCCGCGTTCGGTGAGGGTCGCAAACGGCGTCTGCTGGATCTGCATCTTGATGTGTGCCGTCGAGAGCTGGTCGCGGAACAGCTTCGCCATTGAGAGCCACGAGTCGGCTTGATACTGGGTCCACTGGACAGTGAACTGGTTGTTCGGCCCGTAGCCGGCGTCCTCCATCACCTGTTTGGCCTTGTCGATTTGGGTCTTGTTGTACCCGTAGGGATAGTTCTGCTTTGCGTGCTGGGTGTAGGCCTTCGACCCACCCGGATAGATGGGTTTGGGCGTGAAGTGATAGGCCGGCTCGCCGCGGCCCTTGAACACCTGTTGGGTGAGCTGCTGTTGGTTGGCGACGTAGGCGAACGCCTTCCGCACCGGAGCCGGGACCTTCGCCATGTTGAAGCCGACGTAGTAGGTGTTGATCTCCGGGACCGAGAGGTACTGGACCGTGCTGCCGTTGCGCATCGGACCGTACGTGCCGAACTCGCGGCCGAGTTTGTCGGGACCGCGCTGGACGTTGACCTTGCTCGGGTTGTAGAAGGAGGTCGGAATCCCGAACACGTCGGCGTTTTTCTGCATCGCGTAGTTGTACGTCGGCGAACTCTTCTCGATTATTTGCCAGTGGACACCCGCGATGGAGGCCGCGCCGCCGTGGAAGTCCTCGAACCGGGAGACCTCGGCTTCGGTGCCGGAACTCCACTTCTCGAACTTGAACGGACCGGCCCCGATTGGGTTGCTGGTGGCGAACTTGCTCTGGGACATCTCGCCCTCGTAGCCCTCGATGTCGCCGACGATGCCCTCCGGGATGACCGCGAAGGAGGTATAGGCCATCATCTCCTGGGCGGCGTGGAACGGCGCGGAGAGGGTGATTTCGAGGGTTTTCTCGTCCTGTGCCGTGAGCGCGAGCGTGCCGGGTTTGTACACCTCCTCGCCGTCCTTTGTCGTCGTCTCGTGGGCGACCCCCAGCGAGTCGAGGATGAAGTACGACCGTCGGGAGTTCGACGAGGCCGCGAGCCGCTCCCACGAGTAGATGACGTCCTTCGCGGTGACGTCCTTGCCGTTGTGGAACTTCGCGTCCTTCAGTTTGAACGTGTAGGTCGTCTTGTCGCTGGAGAGTTCGAAGCTCTTGGCGAGACCCTTCACGGCGTCGGCTTTCCCGTTGGGGTAGTTCATCAGCATCGAGTACAGCTGCTGATTGACGTACCCGCTCGCCTCGTCGGTCGCCGCAATCGGGTCGAAGGTCGTGATGGTGCTGTTGATGCGCTGGAGTACCTTCGACCGGTCGGCCTCGATGTTCTGTTGGGTCTGCTGGCCGCCGCTCCCGTTGCCGCCGGAGCCGTTGGCACCCCCACCGCTTCCGTTCCCACCTGAACCGTTGCCACCACTGCCACCGCCACCACCCGTGCAGCCGGCGAGCGCGAGCGCTCCGGCCGCGCCGCCGGTCGCCTTGAGGAATCGACGCCGCGTCTGTCTGTTATCGTCTTTCATTCCAATTGGAGGAGTTTTGCCGTATGCGCATAAGTTTTGTGTTGTGTCCCGCCTACCCACGTCCCGTGTCGCATTTTCACATGGTTTCGACGACCACACCGAACCGGATTCCGTGTCGTGGGAAACGATGACGGTCCGGTGAGTTTATATGTTAGTGGTATGTACTCACATAGTATGACGCCAGATACGGCCGCTGTGGCGACAGCCGGCCCCGCGGAGGACGTCATGGCCTCGGTCGACGATGACGGCAGCGTCGAGCGGTTCGTCATCGCCGATATCTCGCGGGACGACGCGTGGCTTTCGCTCCCGCTCGCCGAGACCGCCACACTCGCCGACTGGCAGTAACGTCTCCTTTTTTCTTCAGTACGACAGCGGCAGCGAGAGCGTGCTGACGCGCTCGTCGTGGGTAGCGTCGTGGAAATATAGCTCCGAGATGGTCCACTCGATTGGCTCGACGGCGAGTGCTCGAAGGGACTCGATGCGGCCGGCGCTCCCGCCACGGGCGAGGGTGATGTGGGGGACGTACTCGTCGCCTTCCAGGGCGGCTATCGCGCCGAACTCGCCGACGAGACGTTCGTGGATGGTCACGAGACCCGGACTCCCGATGGCGAGATATACCACCGGACCCGGACCGCGAACCGGGTCGTCGAAGGTCTCGATGCCCGTCACGCGCGCGGCAACGGTCGGCGCGCCGTCGAGCACCCGCCGGACGCGCTCTGCCAGCCGGTCGTACTCCTCACACTCGAAGCGCTTGCAGACCAGCGAATGGCGTTCGCGCACGCGCTCGAAGCCCGCCAGCCGAGGGTGGAGTTCCGCGGCGAGGCGCTTCACCCGACCGGGAGCCGGCACGTTGAGGCTGAACACAGCCGAGAGAGCGCGTCGAGCGGAATGACCCTACCGGTCGGTCTGCGCAAACGTTGCCGACCCGGAAGCGTTTAATAGTCCACCCGTCCACAGGACACACATGACGCGGACACACGACGCCGGCCCGTTCTACACTGCCGGCGCGTGCGCGCTTCGACCGCGACGACCGGGCCGTTAGGCCCGCATACACTTCTCTCACCGACTCGCTACGCTCGCCAGCATACCGAAGGGTTTGCTGGGCGAACTATCCACCACCCACCAGATGACACACTCAACACCCGACTCGACCGACCGCATCGCGCTCGCCTTCTCCGGCGGGCTTGATACGACCGTCTGCGTCCCGATTCTCGAAGAGGAATACGACTTCGACGAGGTCGTCGGCGTCACCGTCGACGTCGGCCAGCCGGAGGACGAATTCGACGAAGCCGAAGAAACCGCCGCCGCGCTCGACCTCGAACACCACGTGGTCGACGCCCGCGAGGCCTTCGCCGCAACCTGTCTCGACGCCGTCCGCGCGAACGCCACCTATCAGGGCTACCCCCTCGGCACGGCGCTCGCCAGACCCGTCATCGCACAGACCATCCTCGACGTCGCACTCGAAAACGATTGTACCGCGCTCGCCCACGGCTGCACGGGCAAGGGCAACGACCAACTCAGGTTTGAAACTGTGTGGCGCGCCTCGGACCTCGACGTCGTCGCGCCCGTGCGTGAGCTCGGTCTCACCCGCGAGGCCGAACAGGCCTACGCCGCCGAGCGCGATTTGCCCGTGGAGGGCGGCGACGGCGGCGCGTGGAGCATCGACACGAATCTCTGGAGCCGCTCGGTCGAGGGGTCGGACCTCGAAGAGCCTTCCTACGTGCCGCCCGAGGACATCTACGACTGGACCCAGTCCCCCGAAGGCGGGCACGAACTGCTCGAAATCGAGTTCAAGGAGGGCTACCCCGTCGCGCTGGACGGCGAAGATATCGGTGCAATCGACCTCATCGAGCGACTCAACGCGGTCGCGGGCGCACGCGGCGTCGGGCGCACGGACCTGATGGAAGACCGGATGCTCGGGCTGAAGGTCCGCGAGAACTACGAGCATCCCGCGGCGACAGTTCTTCTGAATGCCCACGCAGCCCTCGAAGACCTCGTGCTCACCAAGGAGGAACGGAGTTTCAAGAAGCAAGTCGACCACGAGTGGGCCGAGAAAGCGTATGAAGGGTTGCTCGCCGCGCCGCTGGTCGACGCGCTGGAGGGGTTCATCGATTCGACCCAAAAGCGCGTCACGGGAACTGTGACCATCAAACTGGAGGGGGGACAGGCCCGTCCGGTGGGCCGCGAGAGCGAGTATGGGGTGTATTCGGCCTCGGCGGCCTCGTTCAACACCGCCGACGTCGGCGGCGGCATCGAACAGAACGACGCCACGGGCGTAGCGAAATATCACGGCTTCCAGTCGCGGCTGGCCGGACAGGTCATCGAAAGTGCCGAAGAGACCGAAGCGGCCGTCGACGGCGGTACGGAAAACGGGGAGAACTGAGATGGGCGAGGAGAGCGGCGACGTGGTGCGGCGCGAACGCTTCAGCGGCGGTCCCGCCCGTGGTTTTCTCTCCTCGATGGACGCGGACGAACGCCTGTTCGCGGCCGACCTCGCGGTCGACCGCGCACACGTCGTGATGCTCGCCGAACAGGATATCATCGATGGCGAGAGCGCGAGCGCTATTTTGGCGGCGCTCGCCGATATCGAGCGGACGGGCTACGACGCGCTGGAGGGCGAGGACATCCATGCCGCCATCGAGACGGCAGTCATCGAGCGTGTCGGCGAGACGGGTGGTCGGATGCACACCGCCCGGAGCCGCAACGACGAGGTGGCGACGTGCATCCGGTATCGTCTGCGCGAGGACCTCCTTGACGGTGTGGAAGCGACGCTCGTGCTTCGAGAGGCGCTCGTCGAGGAGGCACACGCACACACCGAGACGACGATGCCCGGCTACACGCACCGCCAGCCCGCCCAGCCGACGACCGTGGGGCATTTCCTGTCGTCGTATGCGCAGGCGCTCGGGCGCGACACGGCCCGCCTGTGCCGGGCATACGACCGGACGAACCGCTCGCCGCTCGGCACGGCGGCGTTTGCGGGAACGCCCTTCTCTATCGACCGCGAGCGCACCGCCGACCTGCTCGGGTTCGACGGCGTGCTCGGCAATTCGATGGACGCGGTCTCGACGCGGGACTTCCTCGTCGAAGCGGCGAGCGCGCTGGTGACCCTCTCGGTGACGCTCTCGGGGCTTGCGACGGACCTCGTGGAGTTCGCCGCCGACGGCTATCTCGATGTCGACGACGATTACGCCTCGACGTCGTCCATCATGCCCCAGAAGAAGAACCCTGACACGCTCGAACTCGTTCGGGCGAGCGCCGGCACCGCGAGCGCCGGTCTCAATGGTTTGTTGACGACGCTCAAAGGGCTTCCACGGGCGTACAACCGTGACCTCCAGGAGGCGACGCCCCACATCTGGAGCGCCGTCGATGCGGTCGTCCCCGCGACGGAGGTGGCGGCAGGGGCGGTCGCAACCGCGACGTGGAACGGGGAGGCGCTGGCTACGGCGGCAGGCGATGGGTTTGCGACCGCAACCGGCGTCGCCGACCTACTCGCCATACACGGAATCCCGTTCCGCACGGCCCACGAGATTCTGGCGCAGGCAGCCGAGGACGGCGCGGACTACGCCGCCATCGAGAGTGCTGCGAACGCGGTACTCGACGACTCGCTCTCGTCGTATGTCGAGCGTGAGACCGTCGAGTCGACGCTCGACGCGGACGCGAGCGTGGCGAGTCGCGATTCCGTCGGTGGGCCTGCGCCCACGGCGGTCGAAGCGGCACTCGGTGGGATGGAAACCGATATCGAGGACGACCGGGAGCGACTCACGGAGCACCGCGAGCGCCTCGTGGCGGCCGAAAGCGCACTCGAAACGGAGGTGGGTGGATATGCCTGAGCGACCGCCCCCGCGAGGGGGAACATTTCACTTCGTCGATACCGACGAACCGAGCGAACCGCCCGATTTCGACGCCGAGAGCCGTCTGCGATTTTTGTAAGTTATCAGACAAGTTCGAAGGGTTTAAGCCGATTCACGGGTGAGGTGGGGACACAATGGTGAACTGTCCCGAATGCGGGGCCGAGCTGTCCCTGCACGACGACGTCGAGACCGGCGAAATCATCGACTGTGGCACCTGCGGCGGCGAGCTCGAAGTGGTCGCCACCAATCCTGTGGACCTCGAAACCGCCCCCGAACTCGAAGAAGACTGGGGGGAGTAAGCGTGAAGATAGGCGTCCTCTACTCGCGCATCAGGCGGGACGAAAAGCTCCTGCTTGCCGAGCTGCGCGAGCGCGGCCACGAGGTCGTGAAGGTCGACGTGCGCGACCAGCGCTTCGGTCTCTCGGAGCCGCCAGCGGCGTTTGCGGACGTGGACCTCGTCGTCGACCGCTGTCTGGCGACCAGCCGGAGCCGGTACGCGACGCAGTTCCTCGCGGCCTACGGGATTCCCGTGGTCAACAGCCCCGAGACCGCCGACGTCTGTGCCGACAAGGCCAAAAACAGCCTCGCGCTCGCTGGAGCCGGGATTCCGACGCCGCGGACGGAGGTCGCCTTCACCAAAGAGAGCGCGATGGAGTGTATCGAAGCGTTCGGCTACCCCTGTGTGCTCAAACCCGTCATCGGCTCGTGGGGCCGGCTGATGGCGAAGATCGACTCCAGAAGCGCCGCCGAGGCGATTCTTGAGCACAAAGCCACCTTGGGTCACTACGAGCACAAGGTCTTTTACATTCAGGAGTTCGTCGAGAAGCCCGGCCGCGACATCCGGGTTCTGAGTACCGATGGTGAACCCGTGGCGGCGGAGGCGCGCTCGTCGGACCACTGGCTCACCAACGCCTCGAAGGGAGCCGAAGCCACGAGCTTCGAACTCGACGACGAGGCCCGCGACCTCGTGGCTCGCGCGAGCGACGCGGTCGGCGGCGGACTCCTTGGTGTGGACCTGATGGAGACCGGCGATTCCTATACGGTTCACGAGGTGAACCATACTGTGGAGTTCAAGGCGCTCAGTGAGGCAACCGACGTGGACGTTCCCGCGCGCGTGGTCGACTGGCTCGAAACCAAAGCGGAGACGGCCGACCCGGCAGAGGTCCCAGCATGAAGACAGCGGGAGTCTGAGTCGATGAGTTACACCACATCAGTAGTCGGGGCGAGCGGATTCACCGGCGGCGAACTCCTGCGCCTGCTCGCGGGTCATCCCGAGTTCGAAGTCACACAGGCGACCAGCCGCGAGTACGCGAACAGGACGGTTGGAAGCGTCCATCCCAACCTCCGGGACCTCGATTTGCGCTTCAGCGAACCGGCCGACCTCGATGGCGTAGACGTGCTGTTCGCCGCCACCCCACATGGAGTCTCGATGGAGCACATCGACGCTTTTCGGGAGGCGGCCGACACGGTCGTCGACCTGAGCGCCGACTTCAGGTTGAGCAGCGAAGCCGAATACGACGAATGGTACGACGGCCACAGTCAGCCCGAGCTGCTCGACGAGTCGGTGTACGCGCTCCCCGAACGCAACCGCGAGGAACTGCCGGGTGCGTCGCTCATCGCGGCGGGTGGCTGCAACGCGACCGCCACGATTTTGGGACTCGCACCGCTGTTCGACGGCGGCATTCTCGATGGCGACGAGCGAATCGTCGTCGACGTCAAGGTCGGCTCCTCCGAAGGCGGCGCAGGCGGTGGCGCAGCCTCATCGCATCCCGAGCGCTCGGGCGTCGTCAGACCGTACGCGCCGACGGGCCACCGTCACGAGGCCGAAATCGAAGCCGAGTTCGGCTGCGAGACGGCGTTTTCGGCGCACGCGGTCGACATGGTACGGGGAGCATCGGCTACCTGTCACGTCTTTCCAGACGAGCCGGTCACGAGCGGCGACCTCTGGGGAGCCTTCCGCGAGACCTACGACGATGAGCCGTTCGTGCGGCTCGTGGCCGGCGGGTCGGGCGTGTATCGCTATCCTGAGCCGAAGGCGGTCGCCGGAACGAACCATGCGGAGGTCGGCTTCGAACTCGACCCCGGCAACGAACGCATCGTCGTCTTTTCGGCCATCGACAACATGATGAAGGGGTCGGCGGGACAGGCCGTCCACGCGGCGAACATTGCCCATGGATTCGAGGAGACTGCCGGACTCGATTTTCAGGGATTGCATCCCGTGGGAGCGCCCTGATGACGGTCGTCGTGAAGGTCGGCGGCGCACGGGCAGTAAATCCGGCCGGAGCCGTCGCGGACGTGACGGCCCTGACCGACGAAGGTGAGGACTGTGTCGTGGTTCACGGCGGTTCGACGGCCGTCGACGAAACGCTCGAAGCGTTGGGCGACGAGCCCGAATACGTCGAGACCCCGAATGGGGTTATGGGACGGTTCACCGACGAGCGCACGATGGAGGTCTTCGAGATGGTCTTACCGGGGAAGTTGAACACCGACCTCACGGCACAGTTACGAAAGTGCGGTGTGAACGCCCTCGGCCTCTCGGGCGTCGATGGCGGGCTACTGACCGGCTCGCGGAAGTCCGCCGTGAAAGTCGTCGAAGATGGCAAGACGAAGATCCGCCGCGGCGAACACTCGGGAAAGATCGAGTCGGTCAACGACGACCTGCTCGAATCGCTGCTCGCGGACGGCTATACACCAGTAGTGACGGTGCCGATGATCGCCGACGACCATACTCCTGTCAACGCCGACGCCGACCGCGCGGCCGCGGCGGTCGCCGGTGCGCTGGAGGCGACCTTGGTCGTGCTGACCGACGTGCCGGGCGTGCTCGAAAGCCCCGACGACGAGACGACACTCATCGAGCGCGCGGCAACGCCCGCGGACCTCGAACGGGTCGAGAGCGCTGCGCAAGGGTTCATGGGCAAGAAGGTGATGGCGGCCACGGAGGCGCTCGACGGCGGTGCGGCGTCGGTCGTCGTCGCGGACGCCAATACTGAGAGCCCCATCCGTTCGGCGCTCGACGGCGGCGGCGGCACGCATCTCCTGCCCGGCGTGCTCGGGGAGGGCGAGCCATGAGCGGGTTCGTCCATAGCGAAAAGCCGATTCGACTCGAACGCGGCGAGGGCGTTCACCTCTACGGCGAAGATGGAACCCAATATCTCGACTGTGGGGCGAGTTACGCCTGCACGCCGCTCGGCCACAGTCATCCGAGCGTGACCGAGGCGGCCCGCGAGCAGTTGGAGCGACTGACGTTCGTGCAGGCCTCCTATCCCGTGGAGGCGCGCGAGCGGGCGAACGCGGCGCTCGAAGCGGCCGCCCCCGAGGGGTTGGAAAACGTCTGGCTCTGCAATTCGGGCACCGAGGCGAACGAAGCAGCCTTGAAATTCGCCCGGAGCGCCACGGGAAGATCGAAGATCGTCGCCACGATGCAGGGCTTTCACGGCCGAACGATGGGCGCGCTCGCGACCACGTGGAACAGCGAGTACCGCGACCCCTACGAGCCGCTCATCGGGGATGTGGAGTTCGTCGCTTATGGAGATAGTGAGGCACTCGCCGATGCGGTGGACGACGAGACCGCCGCGCTCATTCTCGAACCCATACAGGGCGAAGGTGGCATCAACCGTCCGCCAGAGGGGTATCTCGCGGCGGCGCGCGAACGGACAGAGCGGGCGGGTGCGGCGCTGGTTCTCGATGAGGTCCAGACCGGGATGGGGAGGACAGGGAAGCTGTGGGCCTGCGGGCACGACGGCGTGACTCCGGACGTGCTCACGACGGCGAAGGGGCTGGCGAACGGCCTGCCCGCCGGAACGGCGCTGTGCGCTGACTGGGTCGCCGACGACCACGGCTCGCACAATGCGACGTTCAGTGGCGGGCCGGTCGTGAGTGCCGCCATCGACGCCACGCTCTCGACGCTGGTCGAGGAGGACGTACCAACGCACGCCGCGGAGGTGGGCGACTACCTCGAAAGGGAGTTGCGTGCAGCGGTCGGCGACGACGTCCGCGAAATCCGTGGGATGGGGCTGATGGTCGGCATCGAGGTGAAACGCGGGGCCAACCGCGTCCTCCGCGACCTCGCGCTCGAACACGACATCCTCGCGCTGCCGGCCGGTCGGTCGGTCGTCAGGCTGCTCCCGCCGCTGGTGATGAACAGAGAGGACGCCGACCGGATTGTCGAAGCACTCGTGGCCGTGTGCGGAGGGGATTCGTGAGCGAGAGCGTTTCGGGAGTTTCCACGGGCCAAGCGCGCGACCTGCTCGTCTCGCTCGTCGAAACCCCCTCGCCGACCGGCGAAGAGGAGGAATGCGCCGAGCAACTCGTCGAGTTCTTCGAGACACACGGACGTGAGGCAACCATCGACGAAGCCGGCAACGTCCGCGCACCCGCGGACGATTCGCTGCTGCTGACCTCCCACATCGACACCGTACCCGGCGAGATACCGGTCTGGGTCGAGGAAGAAGGAAGCGAGGAAGTTCTCTGGGGCCGGGGGAGCGTCGATGCCACGGGACCGCTCGCGGCGATGGCGGTCGCGGCCGTGCGCACAGGGGTAAGCTTCGCGGGCGTCGTCGGCGAGGAGACCGATTCCGAAGGCGCGCGCCATCTCGTCGCGACGCGGGAGTCACCGGGAACTGTGGTCAACGGTGAGCCATCGGGCTGGGACGGCGTCACCTTCGGCTATCGGGGCCTGCTCGCGGGCACCTACGTCGCCACGAGCGAGTCTGGCCACACCTCCCGACCCGAGAACAACGCCATCGAGGACGCGATGGAGTGGTGGCATCGAGTGGGGACGGCCGTGGCCGACGATGACGAGGAGTGGACGCCGGTTTTCGAGCGCGTCACGCCGAAGGCCACCGCCATCGCGGGCGGCGTGAGCGACGACGGTCTCTCGGTCGAGGCGACGATGGACGTTCAACTTCGGGTTCCGCCAGGTCTCACTACTGACGAGGTGCGCGAGATGGCCGACGGCGAACTCGATGGCGGGACCGTCCGCTGGCACGATGAAGTCTCGCCCGTCATGACGAGTCCCCGAACACCGCTCGCAAGCGCGTTCCGCGCGGCGATTCGGGAGGCAGGTGGCGAGCCGCGCAGCCTCCGCAAGACGGGCACCAGCGACATGAACGTCTATCGGGCGTGGGACTGCCCGATGGTCACCTACGGACCGGGCGATTCCGACCTCGACCACGCGCCCGACGAACGCCTCTCACTCATCGAGTTCGAGAGGAGTATTGGAGTGCTCGAAACCGTCGCCGAACGGCTCGCGGAGGACGAATGACTCGACATTTCACCGACATCGACGACCTCTCGGCGGGCGAACTCGAAAGCGTACTCGATGCGGCGGGCGAACTCAAATCACAGGTCCGTCGCGGCGAGCGCGAACCGCTGCTCGAACGCCAGACGCTCGGAATGGTCTTCGAGAAACCGAGCACCCGAACCCGAATCTCCTTCGAGACCGGGATGACCCAATTGGATGGCCACGCCATCTTCCTCGGGCCGGACGACATCGGTCTCGGCGAGCGCGAACCGCTCAAGGACACCGCGCGCACGCTCTCGGGCTACGTCGACTGTGCGATGGTGCGGCTGTTCGACCACGATGACCTCGACGAACTCGCTGCCCACGCCACAGTACCCATCGTCAACGGTCTCACGGACGACGCCCACCCCTGCCAGACGCTTGCCGACCTCCTCACGGTCCGCGAGACGGTCGGGTTCGATTCGCGGGTTGCGTGGGTCGGCGACGGCAACAACGTCGCTCAGTCCCTCGTATTGGGCTGTGCGCTTGCGGGAGTTGACCTCACGGTGGCGACACCCGACGAGTATGGCATCGACGACGACGTGCTGGCGCGGGCCGGCGACCTCGGCGCGCGACCCACGACGACCGACGACCCCGAGAAAGCGGTCGCCGATGCCGATGCAGTGTACACCGACGTCTGGGTGAGCATGGGCGAGACGGGCGGAGCCGAAAAGCGCGCCGCCTTCGAAGAGAGTGGCTTTCAGGTGAACGAGGACCTCCTGTCGGGAACCGACGCGCGCGTGCTGCACTGCCTGCCCGCCCACCGCGGCGAGGAGATCACCGACGACGTGATCGAAAGCGAGCGTGCGCTCGTCTGGCGGCAGGCCGAAAACCGCCTGCACGCCCAGAAGGGACTGCTTGCCTTCCTGCTCGGCGCGCTCTAGTTCCCGAGGAAGGGGACGAGCGCACCGAGCAGGACGCCGTAGACGGCGTGGGCCGGCAGGCTGCCCGGCAGCGCGAAGTTCGGGAACGGTGGCGCGCCGGGGAAGCCGAGGGTTTGAAGCCAGATCGGCATCACGAGCGCCGCGAGCACCGCCCAGAGGACGACTCCATAGACCAGCCCGGCGACCGCCGACCGGCCGATGCCACGGCCGAGGCCCGTGTTGGCCGCGATGGCGACGAACACCACCCCGAGAACCGCGCTGTGGGCCATGTGGACGACCCAGCCGGCGAGTCCACCCTGTAGGCCATACAGCGCCGGAATGGCCATCTCGATGACCGACGGCATCGTCATGGTTATCATCGCGCCCATCGCCGCGCCGCCGACCAGCCCCCCGACGACGCCCGCCTGCCAGTCGGCTATTCCTGTGCCGGTCGTTGCTGTCGTTTCTGTTCGTGTCTCTTGACTCATGCGCGAGGCGATAGGCCGCGGGGCGACATAACCATGTTTCGTGTTGGCGCAGACCACGCATTGGCGCGGGTCGCACACGACCGCGGGGCGGACGTTTATCTTCCGAGCCGTCGAACGCGCGGTATGGCCGAGACCGACCCGGACCCACAACGCTTCCGGGACCTGATGCTCGATGCCGAGCCGGGATTCGAGGAGGTGATGGTCTGTGTCTTCGACATCCAGCGCCACGAGACCCGCACCTATCGAGTGCTCTGCAACCAGCCGGAAAGCACCGTCGAGGAACTCGCCGCGGAGTTGGAGCGCGACCGCTCGAACGTCAACCGGTCGCTTTCGACGCTGCGCGAGAAGGGCCTCGCCGAGCGTGGTCGCCGACTGCTCGACGGCGGCGGTCACGTCTATCAGTACACCGCGACGCCGCTGCCCGAGACCAGGGAACTGATGCACGAGACCCTCGACGAATGGACCGCCTACGTCCACTCGCGCATCGACGAGTTCGGTGACGGGGCGCTCGAATAGCCGCAGGACGGAGAGCTACCCCGAACTGGGCGTGCGCCCGAACGCGTCCAGTTGGTCGGGCCGCCTGCCGAGCGTGAGCGAGACGGTCCGACGCTCGCCATTCCTGAGCACCGTGACGTCGACCGTCTCGCCCGGCGATGCCTGTAGCGCGAGGTACGAGGAGAGTTGCTGCTTGGAGTCGATTCGGTTGCCGTTGATGGCGAGGACGATGTCACCCTGTCTGAGCGTGCCGGCGGCGGGTGTCCCCGAACGGACGCTACGGACGAGCACGCCACGGGGCTGGTCGAGACCGACCCGCTCGGCGACCGACGGCGTGACCGTCTGTGGAACGATACCGAGATAGGCGTAGTCGTAGTCACCGTCCTCGATGAGTGCCGGCAGCACCCGTTTCATCAGCGCCGCAGAGACCGCAAACGCGAGGTTCTCGCCGCCGCCGGAGCTGACGACGCCGACGACCTCGCCCTGTAGGTTCAGGAGTGGTCCGCCCGAGTTGCCCGGATTGACCGGCGCGTCGGTCTGGATGGCATCGGGAATCGTCCGCCCGTTCGGGGCCGGAATCGACCGATTCACCGCGCTGATGATGCCCGACGTTATCGACCCCTCCAGACTGTAGGGGCTACCGATGGCGGCCACCTTCGTGCCGATTGCGGGCTGGTCCTCGACCAGCGGGAGTGGCTTCGCGTACTGGGGTGGGTTCTGGACTTCGATGACCGCGAGGTCGCTTGAGGGGTCCGTGCCGACGACCGTCGCCGAGCGCCACTGCCCGCGCGCAAAGCGGACGCGAACGTTTCTCGTGTTGGCGACGACGTGGGCGTTCGTCACGATGTAGTTGTCCCGATAGACGAACCCCGAACCCTGCCCGCTCCGGCCGCCGGTGGTCGTCGTTTGGACGAGAACGACCGACTGGATGGTCTCGCGGTACACTTGCGTGTACTGACTCCGACCGGCCGACTGACTCGCGTTCGTTGCGTTCGACTGGGTGGACGTTGCGCTCGCCGTCATGGCCGAGCCGTTGGTCGTATTTTCGCTGCCGAGGACGTCCGAGCAGCCGGCGAACGAGGCGGCGAGCGTCGCCCCGAGCGCGCCGAGATAGCGCCGTCGCGTCGTCCGGTCGGAACTCATACTCGAAGCTGTGTCTGCACGGTGGTAAGTACCACGGTTGCGGTGGGCGAACCACCCGACTTTTGCCGTCTCCCTGCGTGGCCCGCACATGTTCGACCTCGCCACAGCCACTCCCGACTGCGCCGACGGCGGCGTCTGGCTCGCCTGTATCGACTGCGGGCAGCGCCTCGCCCCGTTCGATATACCTGTGTATCGCTGTCCCGACTGTGATGGATTGCTCGAAGCGCGCTACGAGCAGTACCCGACCTTCGAGGAGTTCTCGGGCCGTGGCGTCTGGCGCTACGATGCGGCGCTACCGTTCGAATCGGGCGTCTCGCTGCCCGAGGGCGATACGCCGCTCCACGAGGTGCCACGCCTCGAATCGGACCTCGACGTCCGCAGTCTCAGGGTCAAACACGAGGGGATGAATCCGACGGGGAGTTTCAAGGACAGGGGCATGACTCTCGGGGTACGAGTCGCCGAGGAGCTCGATGTCAGCCGGCTGGCCTGCGCTTCAACTGGAAACACGAGTGCGGCGCTCGCGGCCTACGGCGGGCGCGCTGGATTGGAAACGCTCGTGTTGCTTCCTGCCGGCAAGGTCGCCGCCGGGAAAGTGGCACAGGCGGCCCTCCACGGCGCACGAATTCTGGAGGTCGACGGCAATTTCGATGCGTGTCTCGACATCGTGAGCGACCTCGCCGAACGCGGCGAGGCCTACCTGCTCAACTCGTTGAACCCCTTCCGGCTGGAGGGCCAGAAGACGATTGGCTTCGAGATTCTCGAAGCGTTTCGGGACGATTACGGTCGCTTTCCCGACCGCATCGTTCTTCCGGTGGGCAACGCCGGCAACACGGCGGCGCTCTACAAGGCCTTCCGCGAACTCGTCCAGTCGGGAGCGCTCGCCGAGGAGGAAGTGCCGATGCTCACCGGAGTCCAAGCGGAGGGAGCCGCGCCGATGGTCGAGGCCATCGAAGAGGGATGGGACGATACCGAGCGCTGGGAATCGGTCGAGACGCGCGCGACGGCCATCCGCATCGGCAATCCGGTGAACGCACCCAAAGCGATTCCCGGCATCCGCGCGACCGGCGGCACCGCAGTCGCGGTCTCGGACGCTGAAATCACGGATGCCCAGCGCTCACTCGCCGCTGAGGGCGTCGGCGTCGAACCCGCTTCCGCCGCGAGCGTCGCTGGCCTGCGGAAACTGCGGGATGAGGGCGTCATCGAGAGTGAGGAGGACGTGGTCTGTCTGACGACCGGCCATCTCCTGAAGGACCCCGATGCGGCCGCCGCCGCGGGGTCGGAACCGGAGCCAGTACCCAACGGCACCGAAGCGGTGCTCGACCATCTGAGCGGGTAGCAGCTACAATGGATGACAAATCGACCGAATCGAGCTACCGGGACGAGCGTATCGAACTCCGTGAGCGAGTGCGTAACGCCGGTTCCGATGCAGAACGACGCGAAGCGGTGCTGCGACTCGCCGAAATCGACCGTGAAATCCACGCCGACATCTACGCGAAGCTCGCACGCGAGTAGCGACGGGAAACGGAGTCGAGCTGTCGGGACGGGTATCAGTACGACCCGCCGCCGAGTTCTTCGAGCACCGTCGCCCGCCCGGTGTGGTCGTTGTCGTCGAACTCCTCGACGCGGATGCGCACCTGCGTGTCGAGCAGTTCCGACGCAGCATCGGGGATGCGAAGGACGCTATCGCCGAGGCGCACGAGCGCCGCACCGTTCTCGTAGCCTGTGACGAACGCCTTGAACTCCGTTCCGGGTTCGAACGTCGGTTTGTTCGTCCGGAATTGCAGCCCTTCGGTGAACGCAGCGAGACGGCTCATACCCGCGCCACCTCACCGGTCTCGCGGTCGGCCGTGTATTCGAGTCCGAAGCCGGTCACGGCGGCGACGATGAAGACGAAGAACAGCAACCAGCCGTGGAAGACGAACGGCCAGACCTGCGCCGGATTGACCAGCATCGACTGAGTGAACCAGCCGTACTGCTCGGGTAACCCCAGCATCGCGGTATACCCCGCGAGCAGGCCGCCACCCCACGGGAAGATATACCCGAGCGCGGAGGTGTTCGCATCGAGGATGTTCGCGCGGCGGTAGCCGTTGATGTTGAACCGCTCGCCGATGCGGGCGATGTAGGGGGCGATGGCGATCTCGGCGGCGGTGTTGATGGTTATCATCGCGTTCACGCCGGCGGTGCCGAGCACCATCGTCAGTTCGGCCCGGCGGACGCTCGTGGCGACCGACCCGAGCAGCAGGTCCTGCATCGCCTCGAACGCGCCGCCGCGAACCAGAATCTGCGCGCCGGCGACGATGAGCAGAGTGAGGACGATGAGCGGGAAGAAACCGGCCGCGCCGGTGTAGAGGCTGCCGCCGACGGCCGTCTCGGCGCTCTGCACGAGTTCGATGAAGGGCAGAAAGGAGAGCGACTGGGCGATACCGGAGTTCTGGGGCGCGCGGAAGACGAGCATGTCGCTCACGCTCGCCAGTCCCGTAATGACGTTCAGAATCGCCGTGACGATGAGCCCCCACGAGATGGCCTCGACGATGTGGCGACCCTGAATCGCCGTACCGATGACGACCGCGACCGACAGGAGATGGATGAGACCGAGCGGATTGCTGTTTTGGGCGAGCAACCCCTCGGCCTGTCGCGCGATGTCGAGACCGCCCATGAGGTTGCCGGCGACGACGTAGGCCGGCAGCGCGATACCCGCCGCGACGATGGCGTACTTGAACCGCGAGGAGACCACGCCACCGATGTCCGAGTTCTGTGTGACGGCGCTGACGATGGTCGTGTCGCTCACCGGCGCGAGGTTGTCGCCGAAGACCGCCCCCGAGAGGATGGCCCCGAAGGTGAGCACCGGGTTCGCTCCCAAGAGGACGCCCGCCGGGAAGAACAGCGTCGTGAACGCGACGACGGTCCCGTAACCGGTGCCGATGCCGGTCGCGAGCAGGCCGGCAAGGATGAACGCCGCCGCCGGGAACAGCTCCGCACCGATGTTGAGCGCGAGCGCCGCCCAGATGAGACCGTCGACGAACCCACCCGCTTGCAGGGTGTCAGCGAACATGCCGGCCCACAGCCACGCGACGATGGCCGTCGCCGCCACGGGTTGGGTCATCCCCTCGAAGATGGTGTTCGCGTACTGCTTCCAGTCGCCCTTCGCGAAGAGCATGCCCACGATGAGGGCGATGAGCATGCCCACGACCAATCCCGTAGTGTCACCTATCTGGAGGACGCCGCTCTGAAAGACCGCCCAGACGACGAAGAAAGCGAGCGGGAGCGCGCTCATCCACCGTCCGCCGTAGAACTCGATGCTTCGCTCCTCGTCGTCGGCCAGCCCTTCGCCATACTCGTCGGTCGGGTCGTCCGGCTCGCCGCCGTCGGTACTCATATCTCAGACTCTACACGGAACCACCATTATATAGTTATGGTCCCGCCGAGCTATTCGGTCCCGTTCAGCGCGATATATGTCGTATCGATGACTCGTTCGTCGGCTTCGAGGCGCTCGCGGAGTTCTTCAGTCACGGGTTCGTCGAGATTGTAGACCGACAGCGCCTCGCCCCCGATGGTCTCGCGGGCGTTGAACATGCCCGCGATGTTGACGTCGGCATCTCCGAGCACAGTTCCAATAAAGCCGATGAGACCGGGTTCGTCCTCGTTGCGCGCGACGAGCATGTGTCCCGAGGGAATCGCATCGACCCGGAAGCCGTCGATACGGACGATGCGGGGGTCCTCACCGGCAAAGAGGGTGCCACAAACGCCGATTTCGGTGTCGCCATCGGTGACCGTCACCGTCACGAGCGACTGGAAGTCCTCGGCGGTGTGGGTCTTCGATTCGGTGACGTCGATACCGCGTTCGTCGGCGATGCGCGGGGCGTTCACGGCGTTGACCTGCCACTCCAGCGGTTCGAACACCCCTTGGAGCGCGCTCGCGGTCACGAGGTCTATCTCCTCGCTCGCGATGTCGCCCGCGTAGGTTATTTCGACGCCCTCGACCCGGCCAGCGAGCAGTTGAGTGGCGATTTTGCCTGCCGTCGAGGCGATGTCGAGATACGGCTCGACCCGGGGGAACGCGCTCGCGTCCATCGAGGGGGCGTTGAGGGCGTTCATCACCGGTTCGCCGGCGAACGCCGACAGGACTTGGTCGGCGATGTCGGTGGCGACGTTCTCCTGTGCGGCGTGGGTGCTCGCGCCGAGATGGGGCGTCACGACCACGTCATCGACGCGCAGCAGCGGACTGTCGGCGTCGAGCGGCTCGTCGGCGAAGACGTCGATGGCCGCGCCCGCGAGCGTGCCGTCATCGACGGCGGCGGCGAGGGCAGCTTCGTCGACGACGCCGCCGCGCGCACAGTTGATGAGATAGCCATCGCCCAGCCTGTCGAGTTCCTCCTCGCCGACGAGGGCCTCCGTTTCGGGCGTCAACGGCGTGTGCATCGTGAGCACGTCAGCGCGCGCGAGGCAGTCGTCCAACTCGACGAGTTCCGCACCCAGATTTGCGGCGCGCTCCTCGGAGATGTAGGGGTCGTAGGCAACGAGGTCCATGCCCAGCCCGTCGAGTTTCTTCGCGACCTCCTGGCCGACGCGACCGAAGCCGACGATGCCGAGCGTCGCGCCGTTGAGTTCGGTACCCAGATAATCGCCCTTGGCCCACTCGCCGGTTTTGAGGCGGGCGTGAGCCTGTGGAATCGAGCGCGCGGCGGCGAACGTCATCGCGACGGTGTGTTCGGCGGCCGCGCGGACGTTGCCCTCGGGGGCGTTGGCGACAATGACACCCTGTTCGGTCGCGGCATCGATGTCGATGTTGTCCACCCCGATTCCCGCCCGGCCGACGATGGCGAGGTCAGGGGCAGCGTCGAGCAGTTCGGCCGTGACGTCGGTCCCCGAGCGCACGACCAAGGCATTGGCGTCGGCGACGGTTTCGAGGAGGGCCTCACCCTCGGCGTCGTAGGCCGTTTCGACGGTGTGGCCGGCCTCGCGCAGGCGTTCGATGCCCGGCTCGGCGATGGGGTCCGTGACGAGTACCTTCATGGGAGGACGACCGACGCAGGAGGGTTAACGTTTTCTTCATTGGCACGTCTCGCCGGCCGCTACGCGATTCGCGCCCGATAGAGCGAGAAGGCGATTGCCAGCGCCACGGTCGCTCCGCCAGCGAGTCCATCGCCGAGACTCCTGCTGACACCGAGCCATGTGAGACCGACGAACACGAGCACATAGAACCCGAGCGCAACGGCGCTTGCGAGAACCGCCCACAGGAGGGCTGTGGTGGCGGTAGTGTCGGCGTTCCACTCGTCGTACAGCGACGGCACACCGATACCGACGCCCAACAGCGCGCCCACACCGGAAACCGCCCCGGCGGTCCACGCCTGCGTGGCGTACGCTCCAGCGAGCGCGAGCACCGCAGCGACGAGAATCACGACCGACGAGACCGAGACCACGTCGGCTTTGAATCGGGAATACAGCGAATCGTGTTCTTCCATATGGAAATCTGACAACTGTTCACCCATAAATTTTGTGTGATGGCGACCGCGGATGCGAACGTTTTGAACCCGGCGGACCGATGGGCGCGTATGAAACTGGTCGCGTTCGATTTCGATGGGACGCTCTCGGATTCGGAGATGAGCGTGTTGCTCGGCGAGCAGTGTGGCGTCGCCGACGAGATGGCAACCATCACCGAACGGGCGATGAACGACGAGATCGAGTACGCCGAGAGCCTGCGCGAGCGCGTCGCGCTGCTCGAAGGCCTGTCGGCCGGGGGCGTGGAGGCGGCCTTCGAGAACGTGGAGCTTCGCCCCGGGGCGGGCGAGACCATCCGAGAACTGAACGACGCCGGTATCGTGACCGCAATCGTTACTGGGGGATTCGGCCGCGGCGTCGAGAGCGTGCTCGCTCGGACCGATACACCCGTGGACGCCATCGTCGCCAACCAGCTCGAATTCGCCGACGAGCAGCTCAACGGCGAGGTCTCCGGCCCGCTCGTCGAGGGAACCAAAGACGACGCGCTTCGTGCTGTGGCGGACAACGCCGGCGTCGCCATCGAGGAGACCGTCGCCGTCGGCGACGGCGCGAACGACCTGCCGATGCTGCGGACTGCCGGCTTCGCCGTGGGGTACGAACCGAAGCCAGCGGTCGAGCCGCACTGTGATGCCGTGGTGGCATCGATGGACGAACTCGGCGAGCTACTCGCCGAGCGCGTTTAGAACTCAGTCGCCGAACAGGCTGGCGTGGACGGGCGCGAACGCCTCGCCGGTCTCGGTGGTCGTATCGGTCACGGCGCGGCCGGCGGTGCCGTGGGCGAGGAAATCGGCGATGGGCGGGCCGACGTTTCCGGGTTCGACGAGGAACGCGTCGTGGCCGTGGTCTGAGTCGACGACGTGGTGGGCGACATCGACGTCCGCCGTGCGACACGCCGCGGCGAGTGCCTCGGACTGCTCGGTCGTGAAATGCCAGTCGCCGGTGAAGCTCATCACGAGCACCTCACCATCGAAGTTTGCGAGCGCGTCGGCGTCAGAGGCGCAGCCGGCCGCAAGGTCGTAGTCGTCCATCGCGCGCGTGAGGTAGAGATAGCTGTTCGCATCGAAGCGTGCGACGAACTTGCTGGCGTTGTAATCGAGATAGGATTCCACATCCCGATAGGGGAAAAAGCCCGCCGCGGGGTCGATGGGGAAGTCCTCGCGGGTGGCGTCCCGGCCGGCGGCGCGCCGACCGAACTTCCGGGCCATCGAGTCCTTCGAGAGATACATCAGATGGCCGAGCTGGCGTGCGAGCGCCAGTCCGTCGTCGGGTTCGGAGTTCCCATAATAATCGCCGCCCGCCCAGTCGTCGTCGGTCGTGATGGCCCGGCGGGCGATGCCGTCGAGGGCGACACACTGGGCGTCGAGCCGGGCGGCGGCCGCCACAGGAATGGCGCGCTCGACGCGTTCGGGATAGCGTTTCACCCATTCGAGGACGTTCATCCCCCCGACGCTGCCGCCGACGACCGCTGCGAGGGTCGAAATCCCGAGGTCATCGCACAGACGGCGCTGGGCGCGCGTCCAGTCCGTGACCGTGACCGGCGGGAAGTCAGTTCCATAGGGCTCGCCGGTGTCGGGATTCGTCGCGGCCGGTCCCGTCGAGCCGTAGCAGGAGCCGGGCACGTTCACACAGATGACGAACTGTTCGGTGGTGTCGATGGCCTTGCCGGGACCGACGACGTCATCCCACCACGCACGGGCCTGTCCGTCCGTTTCGGCCGTCCAGCCGCCTTCTCGCCCACCGCTGGCAACGTGGTGACTTCCGGTGAGCGCGTGACAGACCAGTACGGCATTGTCGCCGGTGAACTCGCCGTGGGTCTCGTAGGCGAGTTCGAGGTCCGGGATGGACTCGCCACACTCGAAGGTGAACGGACCCAGCGAGCGGGTCTCGCGCGTCGTCATCGGATGGCCGCCTCCAGGTCGGCGACGATATCATCCGCATCCTCGATGCCAACGGAGAGCCGCACGAGGTCGGGAGTCACGCCTGAAGCGCGCTGGTCGGCTTCGGAGAGTTGGGCGTGGGTCGTGCTCGCCGGGTGAATCACCAATGTCTTCGCGTCACCGACGTTTGCCAAGAAACTGGCGAGTTCGACGTCCTCACAGAGGCGCTTGCCCGCCTCGTACCCTCCTGAAAGGCCGAACGCTATCATCCCGCCGAATCCGCCATCGAGGTATTCGCGGGCGTTCGCGTGCGTCTCGTGGCCCTCCAGTCCGGGGTAGGCGACCCACGCGACCGACTCGTGGTCGTCGAGATACTCGGCCACCCGGCGGGCGTTCTCGGCGTGGCGCTCCATCCGGAGATGGAGGGTTTCGAGTCCTTGAAGGGTGAGCCACGCGTCAAAGGGTGACTGACTCGCGCCGAGGCTCCGGACGGCGCGCTGGCGGGCGGCGGCGGTAAACGCGCGGTCGCCGAATTCCTCGGTGAAGTTCAAGCCGTGGAAAGCGGGATTGTCGCCGCCGATTTCGGGATATTTCTCGGGATAGTCGCTCCACGGGAACGAGCCGCCGTCGATGAGCGCGCCGCCGACCGTGGTGCCCGCGCCGTGAATCCACTTCGTGGTCGATTCCCAGACGAGGTCCGCGCCGTGGTCGAGCGGGCGACACAATGCAGGAGTGGCGAAGGTGTTGTCCACGAATAGTGGCACACCGTTGTCGTGGGCCACGTCGGCGATTTCCTCGATGTCCGGCGTGACGAGCGAGGGGTTGCCAATCGTCTCACAGTGGACGTAGGCGGTGTGCTCGTCGATGGCGTCGGCGTAGGCCGCGGCGTCGAGCGTGTCGACGAAGCGCGCCTCGATACCTCTTCTGTGGGCGGTGTGGCTGAGATAGGCATGGGTCCCGCCGTAGATGGAGGCGGCGCTCACCACGTTGTCGCCCGCCCCGGCGAGGACGAACGTTGCGGCGTCGAGGGCGGCCATCCCCGAGGCGGTGCAGAGCGCGTCCACGCCGTTTTCGAGGTCCGCGAGACGGTCTTCGAGCATCGAAACCGTGGGATTCGAAATCCGCGAATAGACGTCGCCCTCGGTCTCAAGCGCGTAGAGGTCCGCGGCGCGGTCGGCGTCGTCGAAGGTGTAAGAAGTCGTCTGATACAGCGGCGGCGCGCGGGACCCGGTCGCCGTATCCGTGCCCTGCCCGGCATGGACACAGCGCGTGCCGAACCCGCGCCCTTCTGCGTCGGTCATGTATGCAGTGCATATATCGCCACCCATCTATAACCACGAGTTACGGCAAGTGTCGCCGGTCGTCGTGGTGGAGAGTGGTCAAGATGGAATGCACCGGCGTGGAAAATCAAATCGAGCGAAAATACAACGACAACAGCCGATTCGTCACATCTGTTTCCGATACAAACGAGAACCGCAGGCCACACCCTCCCCAACCGATTCCTTCGCTCGCTACGCTCGCTCAGTCATCCCTCGCGCGAGTCGCGCCTACGGCGCTCCCGCGCGCCACCGCTACCAGTCAAATTGTTTCATCAGTCGCGTCTTCATCCGAAAAATCGGCTCGTTCGCGGTCGGTGCAGCGTCCGGGAGTGCTGTCGTCAGTCGCCGAAGGGGTCCTCGAAGTCGTTGCGGATGAAATACCGGACCCAGTTGCCGTAGGTGCGGTCGGTGAGACCGTCGGCGACCTGCTCGTAGCGGATATCGCCGTCGCCGTCGATGACGTAGGTGCCGACGACGCCCGTGAGACCGTGGCTCGTCTGCTCGGTGCCGCTGTACTGGTCGGCGACCTCGCCATCCGGGTCGGCAAGTAGTTGAAAATCGAAATCGAAGCGGTCGCGCATCTCGACCAGTTTCTCGCGCTCGCTCGTGACGACGGGGAGGATGTCCACGCCGTCGTTGAACCAGAGGTCGTAGGCGACCTCGCTGTACGTTCCCAACTGTTCGGCACAGAAACTACACCAGTAGCCACGGTTGACGAGGACGATTGTGGGACCGGATTCGAGCGTCTCGGAGAGGGTGACCTCGCCGCCGGCGGTGCTCGGAAGGGTGAAATCGGGGGCAGAAATCGATTCGTTGCTCACGGCTAACGAAGGGGCGTCAGTCGGATAAATCCCATCCGACTATGCGGCGCTCGCACAGATCCGCCGGTTGCGTGTGCCGGGAACATTCATATCCGTCGGCCGCCATAGGTTTCAACAATGGCAGACGACACTCCCGAAGAAGCAATCGAACGCGGAATGGAGGCGTACTTCGCTGGCGACACCATCACGGAGCTACTGGAGGGTATCGACGTCGAGGCGCTCGCCGAGGGTGCGGCGCTCGACGACGCCGTCGAGTACGAACGACTCGGAAGGGTCCTCGGTGCGCTCGTCGGGCGGCTGGCCGCCAAAGGTGCGAGCAGTAGCGGGCTGCTCGGTCGCGTCGTGAAGGAATCGGCCGGCAGCGAGGTCGGCGGTCGCGTCGGCGAGGCGGCCGCGGTGGCGCTCGTCGAGAACGTCGACATCGACGCGCTCGCCGAACAGGTCAAATCAATCGGCGACGGCGAACGGCTCGGCGAGGGACTCGGCGACGCGGTCCGCGGAACGGGCGCGGCGTTCGGACCTGAGGCGTCGGCGGACACCGACTGGACCGAAATCGATGTCGAGGACGCGAGCGAAGAGGGTTAGAGTTCCGCACGCGCCGCGTCGTGGCCAGCCGCGGAATCGACGTCGTGGCCGACCGCCGCGAGCGCCTCGCCAACCGTTTCGATGCCGCGAAGCACCTGCTCGTCGGCGAGTTGGCCCATGTTGCTCACCCGGAAGATGTCGCCACCGAGGTGGGCCTGTCCACCGCTGATGGAGACGTTACGCTCGGCGACCGCATCGAAGAAGTCGTCGGGATTTTCGCGCACCCCATCGGGCAGGGCGATTGCCGTGACGGTGTTCGAGTACTCGCTGGCGTCGTCGAGCGTCGGAAACCCATCGAGTCCCATCGCCGCAAAGCCGGCACGGAAGGCGGCGGCCTGCCGGCGGTGGCGTTCGATGCGTGCCTCCATCCCTTCCGATTGGATGTCCTCGACGGCGACCGCGAGCGCCCGAAACAGCGAGACGGCGCTCGTGAACGGCGTCTGGTGCTGTTCGGCTTTCCGGAGGTGCCACTCCAGATCGGCGTAAAAGGGCGCGCGCTCGCCGTCGAGGTGTTCGACCGCCCGGTCGGCCACGTACAGCGCGCTGATTCCGGGCGGCGCGGCGAGCGCTTTCTGGGAGTCCGTGATGGCGATGTCGACGTTCCAGTCGTCGATGCGGAAGACATCGCCGCCGATGGAAGTCACGCCGTCGACGACGAAGCGGGCGTCGTGGTCGGCGGCGATCTCGCCGACCACGGCGACGGGGTTCAGGATACCAGTCGAGGTCTCGTTGTGGACCATCGTCACGAGGTCGGTGTCGTCGGTGACGTGCTCGGCCACCGTGTCGGGGTCGAGCGCCTCGCCCCACCCGACCTCGACCGGCGTCACGTGACAATAGCGCTCGGCGATGCGCTTGAATCGCCGGCCGAACTTCCCGTTGACAAGGGCGACGACCTCGCTTTCCGCGTCGACGAGGTTGGCGACGGCGGCCTCCATTCCCATCGTCGCCGTGCCGTTGAGGATGAGACTGGTCCCACCGGCGCTGGTCGCCCTTTCCTGTGGCGTCGAGTGCTCGAAGACGTATTCGAGTCCGTCCTGTGCGCGCTCGTAGACCGTCTCGAAGTCCGTCGAGCGGTGTGAGACCATCGATTCGTCCATCGCCGCGCGGACCTCCTCGGTGACGGGCACCGGCCCGGGATTCAACAGCAGGAAGTCATCGCTCATATTCGACTGTGCGTCCCGGTTCACATAAACCTCGCCGGTATCGCTCCATCTTGCCACGACACGGCCGGTTGTGGCGGACGGGTTCCCGGTAGGCGGCCACCGCCATCGGTCCCAACTGTGGTGACCATGCTGAGACTTTTGGAACCGGGGGAGCAAGCGGAGGCGATGGAGTCCGTGAGATTCACCCACGTGAGCATCTCCGCGAACGACCTCGACGAGTCGGTCCGCTTTTACACCGACCTGTTCGGGATGGAGCGCATACCGTCGCCCGACTTCGACGTCCCGGTGGAGTGGTTGCGGTGTGGCGACCGACAGCTACATCTGTTCGAGCGTGACGTCGACGCCCCCGAGCATCACCATCTCGCGCTACACGTCGACCGGTTCGAGGAGGTCTACCGCGTGGCGCTGGATGGGGACCTCTTCGAGGACTACTTCGACGAGACGACGCCGGCCGTATACGAGCTTCCGGACGGGTCGATACAGACGTACATCCGGGACCCGAGCGGGAACCTGGTGGAGTGCAACAGACCAACCGACGAGGGACTCAGCCCGGAAATCGCCGAGACCATCAGACGCCAATCCGAGGTGGTTCCACAGTCGGACGAGGCCCTCCGTTCGAGCCTCTATGAGGTCGAGAACCGAGGGTAGGAGGAGCGTTCGCGGGCCAGTGTTCGGGTTCCATAGGACGACGACAGTGAGGCGAACGGCCTAAGCGGAGCGGGGGAGTAGCCCGGGAAAATGACGCGTTCGGACGCTGCGGCTGCGGAGAATCCCTACCTCCGCGACCCGCCCACGGAGTTCGAAGACCCCGACGACCTCGCCGAGGGAGCGGCCCGCGGGCAGGCCGAACAGTTGCGCGAGGCCATCCGACAGCACGACCACCGCTACTACGTCGAAGCCGACCCCCAAATTCCCGACCGGGCCTACGACGCGCTGTTCGCCCGGCTCGAAGAGTTGGAGGACGCCTTCGACATCGCAACCGAGACCAGTCCCACTCAACGGGTCGGCGGCGAACCGCTCGACGAACTCGCTACTGTCGAACACGTCGCGCCGATGCTCTCCATCGATTCGAGCGGCGACCCCGAGGAGGTGAGGGAGTTCGACGAGCGGGTCAGGCGCGAACTCGGTACTCCCGAGGGCCAGCAGTCGCTCACGAACTACGAGTCGAGCGAGACCGATACTGACCCCGACGTCGAGTACCTCTGCGAACCGAAGTTCGACGGGCTTTCCATCGAAGTCATCTACGAGGACGGTACCTACGAGCGCGCCGCGACCCGCGGGGACGGCCGCGAGGGCGACGACGTGACCCAGAACGTCCGGACCATCAGGTCCGTTCCACAACGCCTCCGTGGGGCGTATCCCGACTATCTGGCCGTGCGTGGCGAGGTCTACATGCCCCGTGATGCCTTCGCCGAGCACAACCGCGAGCGCGTCGAGCGCGGCGACGACCCCTTTGCGAATCCCCGTAACGCCGCCGCGGGCACGCTCCGCCAACTCGACCCCGCCGTCACCGCCGAACGGCCGCTCGCCTGCTTCTTCTTCGGCGTGCTCGACACGAGTCACGAGTTCACGAGTCACGAAGAACAGTACGAGAAGCTGCGCGAGTTGGGGCTACCGGTCAACGACCGGGTGGCGGTCGTTTCGGACATCGAGGACGCCATCGACTACCGCGACCGAACGGGCGAGGCGCGCGAAGACCTGAACTACGAAATCGACGGCACCGTGTTCAAGGTCAACGACCTCGCGGCCTGCGACCGATTGGGAGCGACCGCGCGCGCGCCGCGATGGGCCTACGCCTACAAGTTCCCCGCCCGGAGCGAGGTCACGAAAATCACGGATATCACGGTGCAGATCGGCCGCACGGGGCGGGCGACGCCGGTCGCGCTGCTCGACCCCGTGGAGGTCGGCGGCGTCGAGGTCTCGCGCGCGACGCTGCACAACCCCGGCGAAATCGCGGAATTGGGGGTGAACACCGGCGACCGGGTGCGCCTCCAACGCGCGGGTGACGTGATTCCCTACGTCGTCGAGGTGGTCGAGGACGGCGGTGAAGGTGTCTTCGAGTTTCCCGAAACCTGTCCGGTCTGTGACAGCGCCATCGAACGCGACGGTCCGCTCGCGTTCTGCACAGGAGGAGTGGCCTGTCCCGCCCAACTCCAGCGCGCGCTCGAACACTACGCCAGCCGCGAGGGCCTGGACATCGAGGGATTGGGCGAGGAGCGCATCGACCAGTTGCTGGATACAGAATTGGTGACCTCGATTCCCGACCTCTACGACCTGCGGGAGACCGACCTCGCCCGGTTGGATGGATGGGGCGAGAAGAGCGCGGCGAACCTCCGGGCCGAACTCGACAGGTCGAAAGAGCCGCCGCTTGCCGAGTTCCTCACCGCGCTCGGCGTGCCAGAGGTAGGGTCGACGACCGCCGAGAGCCTCGCCCGCGAGTTCGGGACGCTGGACGCGCTGATGGACGCGAGCGAGGTCGACCTCCGCGAAGTTACGGACATCGGCCCGCGCGTCGCGAGCGAGATTCGGGACTTCTTCGACAGCGAGCGAAACAGGGAGACGGTCGCCGGCCTGCGCGAGCGCGGCGTCGACCCCGAATCGGTCGAGCGCGAGCGCGGCGACGCACTCGCCGGCAAGACGTTCGTGTTCACCGGCGGGCTGTCGGAACTGACGCGCGAGGAGGCCGAGAGCCTCGTTGAAGGGCATGGTGCGAGTAGTACGGGCAGCGTCTCGGGCAACACCGACTACCTCGTGGTCGGCAAGAATCCCGGACAGACGAAGCGCGAGGACGCCGAGCAGGAGGGCGTGCCCGAACTCACCGAGGAGGAGTTCGTGGAGCTACTGGGTGAGCGCGGTATCGAGCTCTGACGGTCGTCAGAGGTCGGTGCGCTCGAAGCGGCGATAGCCGAGCGCGAGCGGGACGATGATCCAGACCGCGAGAATCACGAACCCGAACCAGTCCTGGAGGTAGAACGCGTCGGGGGTCGGGCCGGTGATGGCGAGCGTCGTCGGGTTCTTCGGGAGCAGCGACCGCGCAGCGTTGCTGTACGCGCTGCCGGGCGGAAGGGTTTGTAGGAAGAAATACCAGTCGCCGGGTGCTTGCTGGGGAAGACTGAGTCCGTTCACGAGATAGACGATGGCGATGCGCACCGGTCTCCAGAGGAACTCCAGGACGGCGAGCAGCGAGAGACCGCCGATGAGTGCCCGAAACGTCGAGGTCGTCGCCGACGAGATCGCGACCCCGATGGCGATGTAGGCGAGGCCGAGCAGGACGGTGGCGAAGGCGAACGCGACGTAGTTCACCGGGGTGAAGCGGCTCGACTGCCAGAAGATCACCGCCGCGCCGACCGCGAAGCCGACGACGACCGGCACGACCAGAACGCCAGTACGGCCGAGCGCCTTCCCGAGAACGACGTCGAGCCGGGAGTGGGGCAGCGAGAGCAGGAGCTTGATGCGCCCGCTCTCGCGCTCGCCGGCGACGGCCTTGTAGCCGAGCGCCAGCCCGAGTATCGGGACGAACAGGCTCGCGGGCGTGAGCAGCGAGAAGATGAGCACCAGCGCCGTCGGGTCACCGCCCGTTCCCGGCTGTGGCTGAATCCGTGCAAAGAAGTACGAGGCTCCCGCCACGAACAGCACGAACAAGCCTGTGAGTCCGAGCAGTACCCGCGAGCGGAGCGCATCCCGGAAATCCTTCCGGGCGACCGCGAGCGTGCTCACGCGCGCGCCTCCTGTTCGTCGGTCGTGTAGCTTGCGAAGACCTCCTCCAGCGAGCCTCCGACCGTATCGAAGTCGGCCACCGGCACGCCGTTGTCTTCGAGCGTTGACAACACTGTCGTCTTCGCGCCGTCCGCACAGTCGACGGTCAGCCGCTGGTCGTCGGCTTCGACCGTCGAAACGCCGTCGAGCGCGCGGACCGCCGCCACCGCGTCGTCGGGAAGGCGCTCGACGTCGATTACGAGGGTTGTCCCACTGCCCGCTGCCTCGCGCAGCCCCTCGACGGTGTCCTCGGCGACGAGTTCGCCGTCCCGGAGGATACCCACACGGTCACAGACCGGTTCGACCTGTCCGAGGACGTGGCTCGAAAAGAACACGGTCGCGCCCCGGTCGCGCTCGGCGCGAACGATGTCGCGCATCTCGCGCGCACCGTTCGGGTCCAACCCCGTGGAGGGTTCGTCGAGAATCAGCAGGTCCGGCTCGCCGATGAGCGCCATCCCGAGGACGAGGCGCTGGGCCATCCCCTTCGAGTAGCCACCGGCCGTGCGGTCGATGGCGTCGGCGATGCCGACCCGCTCGGCGATGTCGGCCGGGTCGTCGTCGGCGTTCTTCGACTCGATGGCGAAATCGAGGTGCTGGCGGCCGGTCAGGCGGTCGTACGGCGAGAACCCCTCCGGGAGCACGCCGACGCGCTCGCGCACGCGCTGGCTCTCGGTACGGGCGTCGAGATCGAGTACACGCGCGCTCCCCGCCGTCGGCCGAACGAAATCGAGCAGCACGTTGATGGTCGTCGATTTCCCCGCCCCGTTCGGCCCGAGAAAGCCATAGATGTCGCCCTCACGGACCGTCAGGTCGAGATTCGAGAGCGCCGCGACGGGCTCGGAACGTCCCGAGAGCCCGCCGCCGTAGCGCTTGGTCACCCCATCGAGTTCGATGGCTGCCATGTGCGGGTGTTTTCGGCACCACGGTATGGGCCTTCCCATTCGGTGCTCTCGGGAGGGCCCCTCACGCAGAAATGGCCAATATTTCGTCATATTTCGAGTTATTCCACGGCATTCAGGCGGTATCGAACACCAAAAAGATAGGATATCCTACTGTTTCGGGCGTGAAACGGTAGAATATCCGAACACACATGGGGGTTTCACGCCGTATTCCGAGACCGTAAGGCGACTGTCGACCGCGAACGACGGGGGGCGACTCGCGGGCTCGGGAGCACGGAGTCAGAGTGGCTGACTTCGGTCTGCCGCACGTCCGACAAATATTATATAACTGTAACGAAATGGGCGTGAAATACGTCGTCAGGGGCCGTAACGGTGCGCAACAGTCGGAACAGGACGGGCTATTTATGTGGTCGAGGCTGCTGGTGTCGAGTGCAGAACGCATGACAAGCAAACGATTCGGCGCGCTCGGGGAGCGGCTTCCCTCACGGCGCGTTCTGGCGGTCGGTCTCGTTGCCGCGCTGCTCGTCTTCGCCGGCTGTATGGGCGGCGGTGGCAGCGGCAACGGTAGTGGCGAAGGAACGACAGCGATGAGCGGCGAGGAGACGACCATGATGGGCGGTGAAGAGACCGAAATGATGGGCGGTGAAGGAACGACAGCGATGAGCGGCGAGGAGACGACTATGATGGGCGGTGAAGGAACCGAGATGAGCGGCGAGGAAACCACCATGATGGGCGGCGAGGAGACGACCATGATGGAAGGTACCGACATGGGTACCGAGATGATGGGCAACACGACGACCGAGATGGCGGCCTAGATCCGGTCCCCAGCCCTCTCGACATCGCGACGCGGTCGGCGCTGCCGACCGTTCGTTTTTATCGACGATAGTGACGCGACCGTCCGACGTGCGTCGTCGCCGGTCGATTCTACGGTGTTGCCGACTCGACGACAGGGCCGCCGTTGGGACCGTCAGGACACGATACGTGCAGTTCCCTGTTGACCGACAGTATAATACCGAGCGCACGCCGAGGGTATGCGAAGGATGAGCGATGGCGCGCGCGTACTGGCGGGAATACTCTGTCTGGTGGTGCTCGCCAGCGCCGCCGTCCCGGCCGTCGCCCAGTCCGGAGCCGGCATCGGCGAGGTCGAAGTGTCGGGCGAGGGCGTCATCGCCGCCACCGAATCCGGCAACGGCTCGACGTATCTCTGGAGCGACGAATCGGTCAACGTCAGCGTCGAATTCACGGACTACCCCGAGGCGCGCAACTATCGCGTCTGTCTCGGTGCCGACCGGGAGCAAGCGGTCGACGAACTCGACTGCAACCCGAAAGCGCTGTCGGCGGGAACGAACGGCACCGCCGAGTTCGCGAACGTCACGTGGCCGGCGAACACCACCGGCCAGCAGGGCCTCGTCGTCGAACTCCAGAAGCTCTCGAACGAGAGCAACGCGACGGTGCTCGACCGCACGACCGTTCCGGTGGCGGTGCTCCGACGACAGGGCGACCTCGACGGCGATGGGCTGGCCAACGCCCGCGAGGTCGAGGCGGGCTACAACGTCTCGAACCCGGACATGGATGCGGACGGGCTGACCGACGGCGCGGAGGTCAACCAGTACGGTTCGGACCCGCAGGACCCCGACAGCGACGGCGACGGCATCCGCGACGGTATCGAAATCCAGCGCGGGACCGACCCGACGACCGGCGACACCGACGGCGACGGACTCGCCGACCCGCTTGAGGCAACCCTCGGCACGAACCCGACGAACGACCTGACGCCGGTCTGGCTCGTCGTCGGACTAGTGCTCGTCGTCGCCGTCCTCGTGGCCATCGGCGTGTTCGGCCGCCGACAATGGCGCGAACGCTCCGGCGAGCTACTGACTCTGGGTTCGAACGCGAACTCCGAGCCGAGAGCCGACCCGGACGACGGTGTGGATTCGACAAGTGGGGAGTCCACGACCGAGGTCGCCGAACCGATGCCGATGACCGACGAGGACCGCGTGCTGGCGCTGCTGCGCGAGCATGGCGGGCGGATGAAGCAATCACAGATCGTCGAGCGAACCGAGTGGTCGAAGGCGAAGGTGAGCCGGTTACTCTCGTCGATGAACGAGGAGGGCACCGTCGAGAAGCTCTCCATCGGCCGCGAGAACATCATCAGCCTCGACGGCCACGGTCCGGAGGCCGCGCGCTCGCCACACGAGGAGAACGCGTCAGACTGAAGCGCCTCGCGCGCCTTCAGTAGCCGATGGACCCAGCGCACGTCCGCGAGCGCGCCGGCGACCTCCCGCGCGAACCGGGCGTCTATCAGTTCCGCGACGGCGAGACGACCCTCTATGTCGGAAAGGCCGTCGACGTCCGCGACCGGGTGCGCTCGTACGCCGACCCGCGCTCGTACCGCATCGGGAAGATGGTCGAGCGGGCAGAGGAAATCGAGTGTGCGGTGACGGATACCGAGACGCAAGCGCTCTTGCTGGAGGCGAACCTCATCAAGCGCCACCAGCCCCGCTACAACGTTCGCCTGAAGGACGACAAGTCCTACCCCCTCGTGCAACTCACCGACCACGAGTTCCCGCGCATCGAGATCACCCGCGACCCGAACCCCGGAGCCGTGGCGTTCGGGCCGTACACCGAGCGCGGACGGGTCGAAACCGTGGTGAAAGCCCTCCGGGAGACCTACGGCGTGCGGGGCTGTTCGGAGCATAAATTTTCCGGGCGCGACCGGCCCTGTCTCGATTACGATATCGGTCTGTGTACCGCGCCGTGTACCGGCGAGATAGGGGCCGAGGAGTACATCGCTAATGTCGAGTCGGTCGAGCAGTTCTTCGAGGGAAGTACGGGAGTGCTCGCCGACCCGCTGCGCCGCGAGATGGAGCGCGCAACGGATGGAAAGAACTTCGAGCGGGCCGCGAACCTGCGCGACAAACTCGAAGTCGTCGAGTCGTTCCACGAGGGCGGTGGTGAGGCCGTGTCGGCCCACACGGGCGAGGAATGGGTCGACGTGCTGGGTGCGGTCGTCGAGGGCGAACGTGCGACAGTCGCACGCCTCCACAGCGAGGGGGGCCAGCTCGTCGAGCGCGACCGCCACACGCTCTCGGTGCCCGACGACGGCGAGGAGGGGGTCGGGGGGGTGCTCGCGGCCTTCATCGTCCAATACTACGCCGAGCGCTCGCTGCCCGATGCACTGTTGCTCTCCGAGCGATTCAGCGACGACGAACTCGACGACTGGCTCGAAAGCGAAGGGGTCGCGGTGCGCGTTCCCGGTGCGGGGCGCGAAGCGACTTTGGTCGAACTGGCGCTCAAAAACGCCCGTCGTGGGCGCGGACAGGCCGACGGAACCGCGGCGCTCGCCGACAGACTCGGCATCGAGCGGGCGGACAGAATCGAAGGGTTCGACGTGAGCCACGCACAGGGCCGGGCCGCCGTCGGCAGCGACGTGACGTTCGTCGACGGCAGCCCCGCGAAATCTGACTACCGCCGGAAGAAACTCGACGACGAAAACGACGACTACGCGAACATGCACGCGCTCGTCGCGTGGCGCGCACGGCGAGCGGTCGAAGAGCGAGACGATAGGCCGGCCCCCGACCTGCTGCTCATCGACGGCGGCGAGGGCCAACTGAGCGCCGCACGCGAGGCGCTCTCGGAGGTTGGTTGGGATGTGCCAGCAGTCGGGCTGGCGAAGGCCGAAGAGCGCGTCGTCACCACGGATGGAAGCTTCGCGTGGCCCGACGACGCGCCCGAGCGCCACCTGCTCCAGCGGGTGCGCGACGAAGCTCACCGTTTCGCCGTCCAGTACCATCAAACCGTGCGCGACGAGGTGAAGACGGCGCTCGACGACGTGCCCGGCATCGGGCCGGAAACCAGAAAGCGACTGCTCCGGCGCTTCGGCAGCGTTGACGGCGTGCGCGGAGCCTCACCGGACGAACTCCAGTCGGTGGCGGGCGTCGGCGAGAAGACCGCTACGACGATTCGCGGGCGACTTTGAACGGCAATCAGTACCCGGTTTGTAGATGCACGCAAGCAACTCACTCTCGATTCCAGTCGTCGTACGCTATATCAACCTCCAAATTCAGTCATCGAAATTCTCGACGGTAGAGCCGGCCGAGGGTGATGACGGCGATTCCAGCACACATGAGACCGACGACGAACCCCACTGTGGGCCCCAAAGTCACGCCCGCACCGATGAGTGCAACGAGAAAGACGAGCATATCCAACTGTGAGCGGGTCTCAAACTCGAAATCCGAGGGCACACTTTCAGTTTCTAACGAGGATGATTCCGACATGGTTACGGAACTATCTCTCGTGGTACGTTAAAACCCCGTTTCCAGTGGCACGCCCTGCCATCACTCGAAGTCGTCGAGCGGTCCGAAAAAGAATAGAAACATCCCAACCGCCGCATCCGCCAAGAATTAGCCGGTGCGTTCGCGGTGTTCGCGCCGCTGGTCAAGCGCGCGCTCGCGGAGGTCGCGCTGTTCGTCGGTCGGGCAGGAAAGTTCGGGAACCGGTCGCGTACTGTGGGAATTATCGACGGCGACAAAGGTGAAAAACGAGGTCGTGGTCTCGCGGACCACGCCCTCGGTGGGTCGCTCCGCGGTGACGGCGACTTTCACATCCATGCTCGTTCGGCCCGTCTCGAAGACGTACCCCGAGAGCGTGACGATGTCGCCCTGCTCGATTGGCGCGAGGAACTCGACGCCCTCCATCGCGGCGGTGACGGTCAGGCCGCCCGAGAACCGACGGGAGGCGATTGCGCCACAGATGTCCATCCAGTGGAGTACCGTGCCGCCGAGTGCCTGACCGAGGTTGTTCGTATCAGTGGGCATCAGGATTTCGCTCATCTCGGTGTGCGAATCACCCAACGTCGCCTCGCCAGCGCTCTCGGCGGTCGAGTCGGCAGCCGCGTGGTCGACAGCGGTGTCGGATTCGGCCACGCTCACCACTCCAGCGAGCCGCCGGTGCGGTACTCCGTGACCTGCGTCTCGAAGAAGTTCTTCTCCTTGTTCAGGTCGGCGGCCTCCGAAAGCCACGGGAACGGGTTGTCGGCGTCGTACTCGGGCGCGAGGTCGAGCTGGCCGAGGCGGCGGTCGGCGACGTACTCGACGTATTCGGCGAACTGGTCGGGTCCCATCCCCAGAATCTCCTCGGGACAGGCCTCGCGGGCGTAGCGTCGTTCGAGTTCGACCGCTTCGGTAACGAGTTCTCGAACTTCCTCGCCGAACTCCTCGGTCCACGCGCCGGTCTCCGTGCGGATGGCGTCGATGAGGTCGACGCCGAATCCCAGGTGGAGCGACTCGTCGCGCATGATGTACTCGAACTGCTGACCGACGCCGGTCATCTTCCCCTGTCGCTTGAGGCCGAGCATCATCGCAAAGCCGGCATAGAAGAAGATTCCCTCCATGATGACGTAAAAGCCGATGAGGTCGCGCATGAAGGCCCGGACGTCGTCCTGACTCTGGATTTCGAAGTCGTCGCGGTCGATGACGCGCGTGAGGTCGACAACGAACTCGTCCTTGTCCTCGATGGCGGGAATCCGGTCGTACATCCCGTAGAGGTAGTCCGGGTCGAAGCCCAAGCTATCACAACAGTAGATGAACGTGTCGGTGTGGACGGCCTCCTCGTAGGCCTGTCTGAGGAGGTACTGGCGACACTCCGGGGCGGTGACGTGGTCGTACACCGCGAGCACGATATTGTTCGCAGTCAGGGACTCGGCGGTCGAGAAAAAGCCGAGGTTCCACTCGACGAGTTGGCGCTCGGCCTCGGTGAGGTCGCCCTCGTTCCACTGGCGAACGTCTTCGCCCATCGGAATCTCCTCGGGCGTCCAGTTGTTCGCCACGCCGTCGCGGTAGTACTCGCGCGCCCACTCGTAGTCGATGGGCAGTATCTTGTTCGGGTCGTGGCCGTCGGCGTCGGTGGTGTAGGTGATGGGCATTACTGGCAGGCGTCGCAGGTCGGGTCCTCCACGGTCGGGAGGTCGGTTTCGTCGCTATCCGAGCCAGCTTCCTCGACATTGCGGGTCTGCGTCCGGCCGTATTCGGCCATGTCGATGGTGGATTTCTCGAACTGGCTCGCGCCGAGGGTGCGGAGGTAGTAGGTCGTCTTCAGGCCGAGTTCCCACGCCGTCCGATAGACGTCATCGAGCAGCGAGCCATCCGTCGAGGGGAAGAAGACGTTCACCGACTGGCTCTGGTCGAGCCAGATGCCGCGATTGGCGGCGAGCCTGAGCTGGTGGCGCGGGTCGATTTCGAACGCGCTGCGGTGGCGTTCGCGCACGTCCTCCGGAATTTCGGTGATCTCCTGAATCGAGCCGTCGTGGTACTTGATGCGGTCGAGCATCTCGCCGTCCCAGAGATTGCGCTCGTCGAGGTCGGCGACGAGGTGGTCGTTGACGACGGTGAACTCGCCGCTCATATTGGATTTGACGTAGAGGTTGGAGTACAGCGGTTCGATGGAGGGCGTGGTGCCCGCGATGGTCGAAATCGTCGCCGTCGGCGCGATGGCCATCGTGTTCGAGTTGCGCATCCCATGAGTGGCGACGTGCTCGCGGACCGGTTCCCAGTCGAGGCGTTCGGTCACGTCGACAGGAATCTCGCGGTCGCGTTCGGCTTCGAGGAGTTCCACGGTGTCCTGCGGGAAGATATCCCTGTCCCACTTCGACCTCTCGTAGGACTCGTAGGTGCCGCGCTCTTCGGCCAGCCGTGAGGAGTTGAGGATGGCGTGATAGGAGTGGAACTCCGCGATGTGGTCGGCAAAATCGACCGCCTCCTCGCTCGCCATCGAAATCCCCTGTTCGAGCAGCGCCTCGTGAAACCCCATCATGCCGAGGCCAACAGGTCGATGACGCATGTTCGAGCGCTCGGCGCGGTCGGTAGGGTAGAAGTTGAGGTCCACCACGTCGTCGAGCATCCGCATCGCCGTCTCGATGGTGTCGGCGAGGCGCTCGCGGTCGATACCCTCGATGGCTCCGTCGTCGTCCGCGTCCGCGACGTGACGCGCGAGGTTCACGGAGCCGAGGTTGCAGACCGCTGTCTCCTCGTCGGAGGTGTTGAGCGTGATTTCGGTACAGAGATTTGAAGAGTTGATGACGCCCGCGTGGTCCTGTGGCGAGCGCACGTTGCAGGCGTCCTTGAACGTGATCCACGGGTGGCCGGTCTCGAACAGCCGGGTGAGCATCGTCCGCCAGAGGTCGGCGGCGTCGTGGCGTTCGTACTGGTCGATTTCCCCGTTTTCGGCTTGGCGCTCGTACTCCCGATATCGCCGCTCGAACTCCTCGCCGTAGGTGGAGTGAAGGTCGGGCGTCTCGTCGGGAGAGAACAGCGTCCACTCCTCATCGTTTTCGACACGTTTCATGAACAGGTCGGGCACCCACGCCGCGGTGTTCATCTCGTGGGTGCGCCGGCGCTCGTCGCCGGTGTTGCGTTTCAGGTCGAGGAAGGCAGGGAAGTCGAGATGCCACGGTTCGAGGTACGCACACGCCGCGCCGCGGCGTTTTCCCGACCGATTTATCGCCGCGGTCACGTCGTTCGAGATGTTGAGGAAGGGCACTATGCCCGTGGACTCGACACCCGTCGAGGAGATGTGTGCGCCGGCCGCGCGGACGTTGGTCCAGTCGTTGCCCAGCCCGCCGGACCACTTCGAGAGCTTCGCGTGGGCCTTGTAGGAGTCGAAGATTCCTTCCAAATCGTCCGGCACAGTCGTGAGATAGCACGAAGAGAGCTGTGGGTGGGTCGTGCCGGCGTGGAACAGCGTCGGCGTCGAGAAGACGAATCGGAGGGTAGAGAGCGCGTCGTAAAACTCCTTTGCGCGCGCGAGGCGCTCGTCTTCGGGTTCGGCGAGCGCGACGCCCATGGCGACGCGCATCCAGAACGCCTGCGGGAGTTCGAGCGGGTCCTCGCCCTCGGTGAGGAAGTACCGCTGAGCGAGCGTCGTCATCGCCATGTATTCGAGCCGGTCATCGCGCGCGGGTTCGAGGGAGTCGGCGAGCGCGTCGAGGTCATACTCACACATTCGCTCGTCGAGAATATCGGCTGCGACGCCGCGCTCGATACCCGCACGGAACGTCTCGCGGTAGCGCGTTTCAGGGATACCCTCCGGGCCGGGTTCTTCATCGGCGACATCGCGGTAATGCTGATGGCGGAACACCGCGGCAGCGAGCCGGCTATACCGTGGCTCGCGCTCGATACGGGCAGTCAGGACCCCGATGAGCGCCTCGCGGGCCTCCGCGTCGGTCGCACCCGCATAGAGGTCGCGTTCGGTCGCGGTGACGATGTCCGCGGCAGCACTCTCGGTGAGTATTCCCTCCTCCGGGCGCGCTCGGTCGAGCGCCCGACGAACGATGTCCGCCTGTGCGGCCTGTGCTCCTTCGGTCATGGTGTGACTGTCGGTCGGCGCATGGTTGTGACTGGTTGTGGGTCGCTGTCCGGCGATTCCCGGCGAACGGAAACCGCGTCCGTATCGAACGAGCAGGCGGAACTCGGATAAATCTTTCCAATGCTGCTTTCAGTAATACAAATTTGTTTGTTTGTAGTGGTTCCGAGACGGTCGGCGTCGGCTCACCGAAAAGGTAGAGAACGACAACCGAAGGCCGAACCAACGGATGCGCAATTGGAGCAGCTACCGACTCGGCGTGGCGGTCGCCCCCTGCTCGTCTTTGCCGTCTCGTCAGGCGTTACGTTCTCGCGAGTTATCGCATGTTCATGAGCAGCATGCCGCTCCTCGCGACCGTCGTGGTCGTCGCTTTCCTCTCACTGTGCGGGTTTTACGAATCGATGGCCGAATTCATCGCATCGAACCGTTCGACGGAGCGGACAGCGGGCTAAAACTCCGCTTCCGGCGGTACGCTCTCCTCGGGCGGAACGCCGTCCTCGCCTTCGAGGGCGAATTCCTCGCGGAGTTCGCGGATGCGGTCGCGGATGTCCGCCGCGAGTTCGAACTCCAGATTGCCGGCGGCCTCGTCCATCCGGTCTTCGAGGTCGGCGACGAGGTCCCTGGCGTCGTCGGTCGAGTCGGGTTCGAGAGTTGCCGTCCCGCCGGTGTCGGTTTCGGCCCCCGGCAGGTTGGTCTCGCCGACCTCCTTCTCGATGGTTCGTGGCTCGAAGCCGTGCTCTGCGTTGTATTCCTGCTGGATTTCTCGGCGGCGCTGGGTTTCGTCGATGGCCGACTGCATCGAGTCGGTCACGTCGTCGGCGTACAGCACGACCTCGCCGTTGACGTTTCTTGCTGCGCGGCCCATCGTCTGAACAAGAGTAGTCTCCGAACGCAGGAATCCCTCCTGATCGGCGTCGAGAATCCCCACCAAGGACACTTCGGGGATGTCGAGACCCTCCCGCAGGAGGTTGATGCCCACGAGCACGTCGAACTCGCCGAGTCGGAGACCGCGGACGAGTTCGTGGCGTTCTAAGGTGTCGGTCTCGTCGTGCATGTACTCGACGGCGACACCGGCCTCTTCGAGATATTCGGTGAGGTCCTCGGCCATCCGTTTGGTGAGGGTGGTCACGAGAGTCCGCTCGTCCCGTTCGGTGCGCTCGTCGATGCGTTCGAGGAGGTCGTCGATCTGGCCATCGACCGGCGAGACTTCGATGGCGGGGTCGACGAGATGCGTTGGTCGAACGATCTGTTCGACGACCTGCTCGGAATTTTGGCGCTCGTAGTCGGCGGGTGTGGCGCTCACGTAGAGCGTCTGGCCCGTGCGCTCTTCGAACTCGGGCTGGCGGAGCGGGCGGTTGTCGTAGGCCGTTGGGAGCCGGAAGCCGTTCCCAACGAGTGAATCCTTGCGGGACTTGTCGCCTGCGAACTGACCCCTGATTTGGGGGGCGGTCTGATGGGATTCGTCGATCACAGTCAGAAAGTCGTCGGGGAAGTAATCGAGCAGGGTCGATGGCGGGTCGCCGGGGTCGCGGTCGGAGAGATGCACCGAATAGTTCTCGATGCCCGAGCAGTAGCCCGTCTCGCGCAGCATTTCGAGGTCGAAGGTGGTGCGCTCCTCGATGCGCTGGGCCGCCACGAGGTCGTTCTGGCGCTCGAAATACGAGACCCGCTCGTCCATCAGGCCCTCGATTTCGTCGATGGCGGTGTCGAGGCGATTTTCGGGAATCGAGTAGTGCTCCGCGGGGTGAATCAGGACTGCCGGCTCTTCACTTTGGACCTCGCCCTCCAAGGGGTCGAGCTTGGTGAGGCGGTCGATTTCGTCGCCCCAGAACTCGACCCGCACCGCGAACCGGCCGTACATCGGGAAGATCTCCACCGTATCGCCCCGAACCCGAAAGGTGCCCTGCGTGAAGTCCACGTCGTTGCGTTCGTAGTTCAGGTCCACGAGCCGGCCCAACAGTTCGTCGCGGTCGATTTCCTGACCGACATCGAGTTCGAGGCTCATGTCGATGTAGTTCTGCGGGTCGCCAAGCCCGTAGATGGCCGAGACCGAGGCGACCACGATGACGTCGTCCCGCGTCAGGAGTGAGCGCGTCGCCGAATGGCGCAACCGGTCGATCTCGTCGTTGATGGAGGCATCCTTGTCGATGTAGGTGTCGCTGGCCTCGACGTACGCCTCGGGCTGGTAGTAGTCGTAATAGGAGACGAAGTATTCGACGGCGTTGTCGGGAAAGAGGTTCCGGAACTCCTCGTAGAGCTGGGCCGCGAGGGTCTTGTTGTGGGCGATGACGAGCGTCGGCTTCTGAATCTCCTCGACGACCCACGAGACGGTGTTGGTCTTGCCCGAGCCAGTGACCCCGAGCAGCGTCTGTGCGTCCATCCCGTTCTGGAATCCTTCGGCGAGTTGCTGGATGGCTTCGGGTTGGTCGCCGGCAGGGTCGAAGGGAGCCTCGACGCGAAACGGGGTGTCCTTTCCGGGTCGGTCCGGCTGGAGCGGGCCGGACTGGGTGTCGCTCATTGGAGAGTGAAGGGACTGAAGCCACTTGACGCGCTCGCTCGGGGCGAATCGGCCATCGTTCGACGTGTGGAGCGATCAGGGAGTTCCGACGTACCGATGACGACGATAGAGGTAGAACAGCGCAGCGGGCATGGTAACGGCGTAAACGACGACGGTAAACAGCGCACCGAGATGAACCAGACCGACGAGACCGTACAGATACTGATTGGGTCGCCAATCGAGGTTGCTCTGGCGGACCCGACGGGCGTCCATGAACAGGCTGATTGTGAATATCGGTCCACTCGCCCACGTTGCTGCCACGAAAACGACCGTCCCGAGGAGGAAGACGAGCGATTCGATGCCGTGAGGAACGAGCTGGCCCGGGTCAGTCCCGGGCACGACAGTAGTGGTCAGCCTGACGCCCGCCCATCCAACCCAGACGAACACTAACAGTACGAGCGTCGCGGCGATTCCGTACCACCACCGCGAGGAAAACGATTCAGTCATACCGCTACCGGCCTCTGCCCAAAAAATAAGTGTTGCTACGGCTATCCGAGTCAGTTATGCTGACCTTCGCCCTTCTCGATGGGCGAGCGGATGATGTTGCCCCACTCGGTCCACGAGCCGTCGTAGTTCTGTACGTCGTCGAAGCCCAGCAGTTCCACAAGCGCGAACCACGCAATCGAGGAGCGCTCGCCGACCCGGCAGTAAGTCACGACCGACTGGTCTTCGGTGATGTCGGCATCGGCGTAGAGTTCGCGGAGTTCGTCGGCGGACTTGAAGGTGCCGTCGTCGTTGAGCACTGTGGCGGTCGGGACGTTGCTCGCACCGGGGATGTGGCCGCCGCGCTGGGCGGTCTCCTGGAGTCCCTCGGGCGCGATGACTTCGCCGGTGAACTCCTCGGGCGAGCGCACGTCGACCATCGGCAGGCCACCCTCGACGGCCTGCTCGACGTCTTGGCGATAGGCCCGGATGCTCTCGAAGGGACCTCGCGCGGTGTAGTCCTGACTCGGGAAGTTCGGTACCTCCTCGGTGAGCGGGTAGTCGTTTGCGACCCAGTAGTCCTTTCCGCCATTCAGCACACGGGCGTCCTCGTGGCCGTAGTATTTGAACTGCCAGTAGGCAAACAGCGCGAACCAGTTGGGGACGCGGCCGCCGCCGTAGAACACTACTGTACTGTCCTCGGTGACGCCGGCCTCGCCCATCGTCTCCTCGAAGGCGTCCTTCGAGAGGATGTCGCGGGTCGTCCGGTCGGTGAAGTCCTCCTCCCAGTCGAGGAAGACCGCACCGGGGGCGTGGCCCTCCTCGTAGGCAGTATAATCCGAGTCGGTCGTGACCGTCGGATTGTTCACTTCGAGCAGTCGGTAGTCGGGGTCGTCGCTCTGGAACTCGTCGAGATGCTCTTCGACCCAATCGGCCGAAACGAGCACGTCGTTTGCGTAATCACTCATGGCCACGTACCCCTTCGACGCGGAGGTATATATTACCGGTACTTTCGGCAGGTTCCGCCACTACTGCGGACTTCCCGGCAATATTTCCCGATAGCTGCCGAGCATTCACGGCTTGCCGTCGATACGGCAGCGTTCGGCACCGTATCGGGAGGAAAAAGCGGGTTCGATTGCCGATATCGGAGGAGGAGACCGAGACACCTGCGACTGCTGGCACCGAGTGTATTGCCGCAGGCGCGTATCGGAGGATATGCAGTGTACGGTCTGTGGAGCCGACATCCACAAGGAGAACGAACCGGAGCAGACCGAATACGAGGGCGAGACGTACTATTTCGACTCGACGGAGTGCCAGGAACGCTTCGAGGAGAGTCCCGACGAGTACGCCTGAATCGACCGGGTGAACGCCGTGCTCAAGGAACGACGCCGACGGTGAGAAGCGTCCCGAAGGTTCGATAGCGCTCGACCATCGCCTCGCGCGTCACGAACTCCTCGGTCGGAAACTCGCTTTCGGCAGGGATTTCTGTCTCGCGGTCGGGAATCGTGTCTTGGGCGGCGACGTGAAAACCTGCCTCGCGGAAGGCCTCACGGTACTCGTCCATGTTCCAGCGGGTCATCGCCACGCTAATGGAGTCCTGCCAGTCGTGACTGTGGACGTTCTCCTCGTAGTAGTTCACCGCACAGTCGCTAGTTGTCCACTTTGGCTCAACAGCCCAATAGCTGATACGTTGTAGGAATGAAGCGGATGAATCAGTGACCTG
>NZ_JBNTJU010000013.1:0-89992 GCF_051195015.1 Halococcus sp. AFM35 | reverse complement strand
TCTCTACGCGGTTTCTGACGATAAGCCCATCACGCCAGCGCTGTCTACGTGTTTCACTCCTTAACCGAACACGGATGGTATATAAACCTACGCACCGGGCTGTCGGGGCGGTGTGCGGGTCGCGGTCGGCAGGATGGCCGCGTGTGGGTGTCTCGGGACCGATACGCCGGCGGCGGATTTGAGAACCGTTAAGGGTCATCGATTGCAGATTTCAGGTGTGTCTTTCGTGGCGCTCCCGACAGCGCTCGCCGAGGCCCCGACAGCGGGACGACTCGGCGCTGGAGCGGCCACACTCATCCAGACGGGCAGCGAGCCGACAGGGATGATGCTGTTCGCCGCACTCGGTCTTCCGTTTCTGGGCGCGCTCGCGGTCCCGCTCGTCTATCGCGCCCTCGGCGAGCGCACGGCGTGGTTCGCGGCACTCGTCGCGCTCGCTTCCTTCGGGTTAGTGGCGAGTCAGTTCGGCACCACGGGCACGGTCTCAGTGCCGTGGATTCCGACCCTCGACGTGTCGCTTGTGCTCTATCTCGATGGATTATCACTACTCATCTCGCTGCTCGCAAGCGGCGTCGGCATTCTGATTTTTACCTACTCGGCGAGCTACATGCACGGCGAACCCGGACAGGCCCGGTACTACGCGACCCTGCTCGCCTTCATGGGGTCGATGCTCGGCGTCGCGCTCGCCGCGGACCTCATCGCCCTCTTCGTCTTCTGGGAACTCACGTCCATCACCTCCTTCGGGCTCATCGGCCACTACCGCGAGAGCGAGAGTTCGCTGTACGCTGCCCGAAAATCGATGCTCATCACCGTCTCCGGCGGACTGTTCATGCTCGTCGGCTTCGTCCTGCTCGCGTTCGTCTCCGGCAACGCTCTCGGCAGTACGACCTTCACCCTCGTCGGCACGCCCGGCTCGATGATAGCGAACGCCGACGCGATGCGTGCCGCACTCCGGGAGATGGGCCTCTTTGTCCCCGTGCTCGTCCTCATCGCCATCGGCGCGGCGGCCAAATCCGCACAGGTCCCCCTCCACATCTGGCTGCCGAACGCAATGGAGGCCCCCACTCCAGTATCGGCCTTTCTCCACTCGGCGACGATGGTCAAGGCCGGCGTCTATCTCATCGGACGGATGCGCCCGCTGCTCGTCGGCGACGAGTGGATGCTGCTGTTCGCTACCCTCGGCCTCATCACGATGACAATCACCGCACTGCTCGCGGTCGGCGCGAGCGATATCAAGGAACTGCTGGCCTACTCGACGGCCTCCCACCTCGGTCTCATCACGGCGGGCTTCGGATTCGCCAATCAACTGGGGGCCGAAACCGGGGCCTTCCACATCCTGAACCACGCGCTATTTAAAGCGACCCTCTTCCTCGTCGCCGGCATCATCGCCCACGAGGCGGGGACTCGGGCCATCGACGAACTCGGCGGACTTCGTCACGACCTTCCAATCACGGCCGTGGTCACGGCCATCGCCGCACTCGGTATGGCCGGCGTGCCGCCGTTTAACGGCTTCTACTCGAAGGAACTCCTCTTCGAGGCGGCCTACGAGGCGGCCCACGAACTCGGCGGACTCGCATGGCTCTTTCCCGTGGTTGCGGTCGTCGGTAGCGTCTTCACCTTCCTCTACTCCATCCGGTTCCTCTGGCTGTTCATGGGCGAGAAGCCGGACGCGCTCGGCGAGGTCCACAGCCCCTCTCCTGTCCTACTGGCCCCGCCAGTCGTGCTCGCCGGATTCGCCGCCATCGTCGGCATCGACCCACAGCTCGCCGTCGATACCATCGTTCAGTCGGCCTTCGGAAGTGCAGTTGCCGGCGAGGCCCATACGATGAGCGTCCATCTGCCGACCGAACTCACGCCGGCGGTGGCGATGAGCGCCATCACGATTCTCACAGGAATAATGCTCTCGCCGTTCTACGACCGCCTCCGCGACGGCGTTCGGCGACTGACCCGCGGGCCGCTGTCGGCGGACTGGTACTACGACAACGCGGTGTATGGTCTCGAACGCGCGAGCGAACTGGCCCTTCCGGAGATTCAGTCCGGTCTCTTTCGGACGTACGCCGCGTGGATGCTCGGCGCGACGAGCCTGCTCGCGCTCGCGGGCTATCTCGCGGCCGGCGTCTCGATTCCGGCGTTTTCGGGGCTTGCGGTCACGATTCCCATCGTCATCGTGTTGCTCGTGGCCATCGTCGGGGCTGCCGCGGTGGCGCGAGCGCCCTCTCACGTCGCGGGCGTGCTCACGCTGTCGGTGCTCGGGTTCATGGTCGCCCTGTTCTACGTGCTCGCCAGCGCGCCCGACCTCGCGCTCACGCAGTTGGTCGTCGAGACGCTCGTGCTCGTCATCTTCTTGCTCGTCCTCGACCGGCTGCCGGCCTTCTACGGCGATGCCGACAGGAAAAAGGTGGCCCGCGACGGGGTGCTCGCCGGCGGCGTCGGTCTCACAGTCACCATCAGCGTGCTCGTGGCGACGACCGGCAGCCCCGACGCCATCGCGCAGTTCTTCGTCAGGCGTGCGCCGGTGCCAGCGGAGCACGGTGCTGTGCTCACGAACTACGGCGGCGGCAGCAACATCGTCAACGTCATTCTGGTCGACTTCCGTGCGTTCGATACGATGGGCGAGATATCGGTGGTGGCGATGGCCGCCCTCGGCGTCCTCACGCTCATCGCCATGCGCGGTCGGGGTGAATCCTCGTGAGCGCGCGCGACATGACGGTCATTACCCGCACCGTCACCCGCATCGTCTTCCCGCTCATCCTGCTGACGGCGTTCGCGTTGCTCTTTCAGGGCCACAACCTTCCCGGCGGCGGGTTCATCGCGGGCGTGCTCACCGCGGCGGCGTTCGCACTCGTTTACATCGTCTACGGTCTCGACTTCCTCCAGGACGACCTGCTCGACCGCACCGGCGACGACACCGCGACCGGTCCCGCAATCGTCGACGACTACCTCGACGTCTTCGCCCTCGGGTTGGCGCTTGCGGCCGGCAGCGGCGTCGTCGCCATCCTGTTCGGCCGGTCGTTCCTTTCGCAGGTCGTCGTCTTCCTCCACGACCTCCCCGTGTTCCACGAACTCGAAGTCGCCAGCGCGTTCGCCTTCGACTTGGGCGTGTACTTCGTCGTCGTCGGCGCGCTCCTCACTATCCTCGCGGTGGTGGGTGACGAATGACGCAGTTCGTCCTCGCCGGTGTGCTCGGCCTCCTGTTCGCATTCGGGACCTTCCTCGTGCTCCGCCGGGACATCGTCCGCGTCGTCTGGGGCGTGGTCATGATATCGCAGGCCGCGAACCTGTATCTCGTCACGATGGGCGGGCTGTCGGGGCGCGCGCCGATTCTCGGTCACGGCTCGCCAGAGAACCCGGCCACCGTGACGGACCCGCTGGTGCAGGCGCTCGTGCTTACTGCTATCGTCATCAGCTTCGGCACCACGGCGTTCGCGCTCGTGCTTACCTACCGCATCCACGAGGAACACGGCACCATCGACCTGCGCGAACTCGGCGAGACGGGAGGCGAGCACTGAATGCCTCCGCAAATAGTCATCGCGCCGCTTTTGCTTGCCCTCTTCACTGCCATCGTCACCGTCCCGCTCCGACGATATCCGCGCGCCCAGCGTGCGGTGAGCCTCGGGGGTGCGCTCGCCTATCTCGGCGCGGTGGCGCTGCTCGCAAGCAGGGTGGTCGAGCAGTCGATTCTCGTCTATCAGCTCTCGTCGTGGCCGGCCCCCTTCGGCATCACGCTCGTCGCCGACGCGCTCTCGCTGTTCATGCTCGCGCTCACGGGTGTCATCTCGCTCGCGGCGGTCGCCTTCTCGACGCGATTCATGAGTGGCTACGCCCAGCGTGTCTCCTACCACACGCTCTATCACCTGATGGTCGTCGGCATCACCGGCTCCTTTCTCACGGGCGATATCTTCAACCTCTTCGTCTGGTTCGAGGTGATGCTCCTATCGAGCTACGTACTCGTCGCCTTCTACTCTGGACCGGAACACACCCGTGCAGCGCTCACCTATACCGTGCTCAATCTCCTGGGGAGCGCGCTCATGCTGCTGGCCATCGGCGGTCTCTACGCCACAGTCGGCACGCTGAACATGGCCGATATGGCCCGCCGACTCGCAAACCCCGCGCAGTTCGGCGTCGACCCGGTTCCCGTGCTCGGTCTCACAGTCCTGCTGTTCTGTGTGTTCGCGCTCAAGGCTGGTATCGTCCCCTTCCAGTTCTGGGTGCCGGCCGCCTACCGCGCCGCGCCCGCACCCGTCGCGGCGATGCTCGCCGGTGTCGTCAAGAAAGTGGGGATTTATGCCATCATCCGGCTCTACTTCACCGTCTTCGCCGCCGCGACCCTTCCCGCAGGACTCGGGCTGCCGGGCTTCGTCGGCAACAGTTTCCTCTCGTTTTTCGGCCCGGTCCTGTTCGTCATGGCCGCCGGCAGCATCCTGCTTGGGGGTGTGGGTGCGGTGAGTCGCAGGGGATTGGACGGCGTGCTCGCCTACTCGTCCATCGGTCAGATCGGCTTCGTCGTACTGCCGCTGGCGGTCGCGGCCACGGTGCCGGGCGTGCGTGCACTCGCCATCGCGGCAGCGCTCGTCTACACGCTGAATCACGGTCTCACGAAGTCGATGCTGTTTCTCGCAAGCGGGACGGTCAAGGAGGCCGTCGGGTCGGTACAGTTCGACAGTATCAGCGGCCTCGCGAAACGGACGCCGCTGCTCTCGATTGCCTTCTTCCTCGGGGCGCTCTCGCTCATCGGCATCCCACCGCTGTCGGGCTTTTTCGGTAAGTTACTCGTCTTCCGGACGACCGCCCACGCCGGCGCGATGGGTGGACGGGGCGGCGCGCTCGCGCTCGGTCTCTCACTACTGGGTGCAATCCTGACCATCGCGTACTTCTCGCGGGCGTGGAACCGCGGGTTCTGGGGCAGCGAATCCGAGGGCGTGCGGACGGCGACGTACTCGCCGACGCTCGTGGCGGTCGTCGTCGCGCTCGCCGCTCTTCTAGTCGTCGTCGGCGTCGGTTTCGACCCCGTGCTACGGGCGGCCGAGGCCGCCGCCGACATCGCGCTCGATAGACAGGCATACGTCGATGCCGTTCTGGGGGCAAATCGATGAGGCGTTGGCCGGCCATTGGAGTAACGTTCGCGGTGCTGTGGCTGTTCGTTCGTGGCGTGGCGCTCACACCCGAGCGCCTCGCCGAGGAGTTCCTCATCGGACTCGCCGTCGGCGTGCCGCTCGCGTACGTCTTTCGACGCTTCTACGCGGGCGAGTTCGCCCTCACGGGCACCGCCCGAGTCGTGCCCGCCGCGATAGCGTACCTGCTCGTCTTCGGCAAGGAACTCATCGTGGCGAACCTCGATGTGGTCTATCGTGTGCTCTCGCCGTCGCTGCCAATCGATCCCGACGTCGTGGCGATACCGCTGCGCGTCGAGAGCGACCCGGCCATCACCACCATCGCCAACTCCATCACGCTCACGCCGGGGACGCTGACGATGGACTACAACGCCGAGACGAACACGCTGTACGTCCACGGAATCACCGGTCGGAACTACGCGGCAGTCAACGACCCTATTCGGGCGTGGGAAGACCTCGCACTCGTCATCTTCGACGAGGAAGCCAGTCCCGAGGACGCGCCGCCCGCGCGAGGTGATGTCGGTGGCGACTGACGTTCCCGGCTTCCTCAGCCTCGCCATCTTCGTGGGACTGGTCGTCGCCAGTGGTGTCACCCTCGTCGCCGGCTACCGGGTGATTTTCGGCCCGACGACGCCAGACCGGGTGGTGGCGCTCGATACGATTGCGACGAACGTCGTCGCCATCGCCATCCTGTTCGCGCTGCAAACGGACGAGGGCTTCTTCATCGACGTGAGCCTCGTCCTCGCCATCATCGGCTTCATCAGCACGATTGCGGTCGCACGTTACGTCTCCGAGGGGGACATCATCGAATGAATACGATTCACGCCGCGCTCGTCGCACTGTTCATCGCCATCGGGACCTTTTTCCTGCTGGTCGGCACGATTGGTCTCATCCGCCTGCCCGACGTCTACAACCGGATGCACGCGACGAGCAAGGCCACCACCCTCGGCGCGGCGTCGCTGTTTCTCGCCGGCACGATATACTTCGCCCCGAGCGCACCCGGGGGCGCGGGACTCACCTCGTTAGTGGGCATCGTCTTCCTATTTATTACTGTGCCGACCGGCTCACACGTCATCTCACAGGCCGCCGAACGCATGGGCGTCGAGTTCGCCGGTGACGCCGTCTGGCCGGACACGGGCGAATCGCGCCCCGAATCACCCGACGAGAGCGACGAGTGATGGACTGGACGAATCGCCGCACCCGGATTCGACTGCTCGTCGTCGCCATCGCGGTGCTCGCCCTCGGCGTGCGGTTGGTCGCCCTCGGCGCGCGCGTCGCCCATCAGGACGAGGCCCGGGTCGCCTACTGGGCCTATCGCTACATGGAATCGGGCGTCTACTGGTATCGCCCCATCGTCCACGGACCGTTCCTGACTATCGTCAACAGCCACGTGTTCGCGCTGCTCGGCGCGTCCGATTTCTCGATGCGCCTCGTCGTCGCCCTCGTCGGCGGCGCGCTCCCGCTCGTGGCACTCCTGTTCGGCGACCGCCTGCGTGATTCCGAAACGCTCGCGCTGGCGCTCGTCCTCGCGGCCAACCCCGTCCTCCTCTACTACTCGCGATTCTACCGCAACGACCTGCTGCTTGCGGGATTCATGCTCGTGGCGTTCGGCTTTTTCATCCGAGCCTACGACCACGGACGACCCTTCCCCCTCTATCTCGGCGTCGGGTTTTTCGCGCTCGCCTTTACCACCAAGGAGAACGCGCTCGTCTATCCCGTCACGTGGCTCGGGGCGCTCGCCCTGCTCGCCGACCGTCGGCTACTGATGGGAACGGCCCGCAGCCCCGCGCAGGCGCTCGGGAACGCTACTCGACGAGCCCGCACTGGACTGCGGCGCTGGTGGCTCCACCTTGCGCTCGCCGTCGTGGAGTTCTTCGCCGTCTTCGTCTTTTTCTATGCGCCGCGCGGTCGGGCTGCCGAACCGGAACCCACGCTGGGCGCGACGCTCGCCGAGCCGACCAAACTCCTAGCGCTCGTCGGCGAGGCAGTGCTCGGGTCGTGGCACGCGTTCGTCGAACAATGGGGCAGCGGGAGCGGCGACGCCTATCTCGATACGGCCGGCGCGCTCTGGTCGGTGCTCGGTGCGGGCGCACCCGTGCTGCTCGCCTTCGCGCTCGTCGGCTTCCTCGTCGACCGCTACACCGGCGAGCGCCCGCGCGATGTCGTCGCGTTCACCTTCTTCTGGGGATTCGCAAGCGCGCTCGGCTATCCGGTCATCGTCGACAACCCGTTCCCGTGGGAGGTCATCCACGTCATCGTTCCGCTGGCGGTGCCGGCGGCGGTCGGGCTGGCGCTGGTCGCTCGCGTCGGTCTCGCCCGGCTCCGCAGCCGAGACGTGAGCGGCCCGACCCTCGACCGCAGCACGCTCGCCGCCGTCGCCGCGGCGCTCGTTCTGGTTCTCGCTGCCGGACAGGTCGGCGTGACTGCCTACGACACCTCCTTCGCAAGCCCACAGAGCGCCGACAACGAACTCGTCCAGTACGCCCAATCGTCGAGCGAGATGAAGCCGCTGCTCCACGACATCCGGCGAATCGTGCGGGCCAACGACGGCACCGACGTGCTGTTCTACGGCAACGACCCGGATTTCGACGGCGACGAACTCCACGCGCCGAATCCCGACTCACATCTGACCCCGACCGCCGGTGACGGCTGGTTCGAGCGCCTTCCCTTCGCGTGGTATCTCGAAGCCTCCGCGGCCGAGACGAACAGCACCGACAACGCCACGGCGGTACGGCAAGCGGTACGGACCGGCGAACGCCCGCCGGTCGTCATCGCGTTCGGTCCCACCGATACCTGCTCGAAGGAGTACGACAACGCGAGCGACATCGACCAGTATATGGGTGGGTACGAGCGCTACGAGGTCCAGCGGTTCCTCTTCGACAGCGGCTGCACCATCAGCAGCACGATGGTCTATGTCGACGAAAGCTACCTCAACTCGACGGCCAACTCCGCGGCGACGCGCGCGCCGAGACCGGCCTTGTCGCCCTCGTAGGTTTCGGCATCGCTCTCCCGAACCACGAGCGCACGCGTCTCGTCTTCGCCCATCACGCTCGCGTCGTTGGCGACGACGAAGGCCAACCCTACCCGCGCGAGCGTCTCGCGGGCGGCGTCGACCATCGCCTCGTCCTCGGCGCTCGTCTCGGTCTTGAACCCGACGATGGGAAGGTCGGGGTGGGACTCGCGCACCGCATCGAGGATCTTCACTGTGGATTCGAGCGCGAGCGAGAGGTCCTGTCCGGAACGGATCTTCTCGTCGCTTTCCTCGACGGTGTAGTCGCCGACGGCCGCCGCCGAGACGAGCGCGTCGGCCCCTTCGACCGTTTCCTCGACCGCGGCGAGCATCCCGGCGGCGCTCTCGACGCGCTCGACGTCGGCGTAGCACAGGTCAGGGCCGTCGTGGACGAGCGTCACGTCCGCACCGCGCACGTAGCACGCCCGCGCGACCGCCCGGCCCGTTTTTCCCGACGAGCGGTTGGTGAGCACGCGCACCGGGTCGATGGCTTCGGTCGTCGCACCGCTCGTCACGACGATTCGCGTGCCGGCGAGTTCCGCACCACCCGTGGCTCGTGCTGTGGCGAGCGCGATGGCGTCGAGGCTGGCAATCTTTGCCTTCCCCTCCCCGATGCGCGGAGCCACGAAATCGACGCCCCACGATTCGACACGCTCGATGGTCTCGCCCACGCCGGGGTGGTCGTACATCGGTTCGTGCATCGCCGGCGCGACCACCACGGGAACGTCGGCCCCGAGCGCGGTCGTTGCGGTCGTCGTCACGGGCGTGTCGTCGATGGCCGCAGCGACCTTCCCGACGGTGTTCGCGGTCGCGGGCGCGATGAGCAACACGTCGGCCCAGCCCTCCCGCCCGCAGAGCGCGACGTGTTCGACCTGTCCCGTGAGTTCCGTGACGACCGGGTTCTCGGTGGCGAATTCGAGCGCCCACGGATTGATGATACCCTGTGCGCTCTCGGTCATCACGCCGCGAACGTTGGCCCCGCGACGCCGGAGTTCGTGGGCGAGTTCCACAGTCTTGACCGCCGCAATCGACCCCGTGACGCCGAGCGCGACGTTCACCCCTGCAAGCATTACCCGTCCGTTGGCCGGCTCATCGGTTAAACCCCGGCCCTCCGTCGCGCTCGCGCAGCGCCACGACGCCGAGGGTGACCAGCGCAGCTACGCCGAGAACCACGAGAATCGCCCTGAGCGGGCCGAGGGTGAACACGTCCGTCACAGCGCCGCTCGCTCCGCGGGCCACGTCGGTCGTCGCGGTCGTCGTTGTCGACTCCGTGTCCGACGGCTCGGTCCCGGCCGTCGGTGTCGGTGTGGGCGTTGGGGTCGCGGTCGGCGTTGCTGTTGGCGTCGATAGCGTTCGCTGCACTGGCCCATCGTCGACCGAGACCGTTACCGGTCCGCCAGCGCCGGCTCCGGCATCGGCGAGAACGCCGAACGTCCCGAACTCGGTGAGGTTCGCCGAAACCGTCCTCGCCGCGCTGTCGACCTGTGCGCGCCCGACCGGCGACCAGCGTTGGCCGTCGTGTCGCCACAGCTCGACCGAATTTTGGGCGTTCCCGTAGCTCATCGTCAGCGAGAGCGTCGACTCACCACCGCGGGTGTCGGTCACCTCGACGTAGCTATCGAGGTTGCCCATCCCGCGTGGGAGGGCCGGCGGCGCTGTCACCGAACGCAACGCGACGTTCTGCCCGGCAAAGGACAGCGTCGCCGTCGAGAGTTCGAGGTTCCTGACGACGTTTTCGGCGTCGTTGCGCTCGGAGTAGTAGTCCCAGCGGCTGTTGTTTCGGGCGACGCTATCGAGAACTGTGTTGTTCGCGCTCTCGCGCTCGAAGTGGATGCCCCACTTGTTCTCGACGGCCACCATCCCGCGGAGCGTGTTGTTCTGGCTCTGTCCGCCGAGAGCGACCGCGATGGCGTTGCCGCGGGCGGTGTTGTTCACGAGCGTGTAGTTACTCGATGCGCCGAGGGCGAGTCCCTCGGTGCTGTTTTCGGTGATGGTCCGGCGGATGGTTCCGTTGTCGCTCCCGAGCGCGAAGACGCCAATCGACCAGTTGCTCGCCCGGAGGTCCCTGACCGTGACGTTCGAGACTGGATTTTCGGTCCCGTCGATTTCGATGCCGTGGCCCGCACCGGTTCCCGTGACTGCGTGCCCGCGCCCGTCGAGAGTGACGTTACCCGCGGTGATCTCGATGCAGGCTGCGTCGGGGTTTTCGATATCGCCCGAGACGTTCCCCGTAAGGGCGTAGCGCCCCGGAGTGTCGATTGTTGTACACGAATCGACCGTCGAGACGTTCGCGCGCTGTGCGCTCACCGCGCCGGTCGAAACAGCGACCAGCACGATGACGATTCCGACGAGCAGCAGTCCCCTCGCGCTGGCCGTTCGCGGACCACGTGGCATCATTGACGTTCGTCCTCTCCAAGCGTGGAGTCATTTATTTCACGGTATCGGTCCGACAAGCCGCTCCTGTTCGGAACGCATGCCAACGCTTAGGCCCCTCGTCCACGAGGAGTCGTCGTGGACAGCATCGAAGTCAGTACCGACGTCTATCTGCCGCCCGCGGAGGTCTATGACTTCCTGATAGACTTCCCGCGCTATGCGGACTACTCCGAGCATCTGGAGGGCGTCGACCGCCACGGCGACGGCTCGCCGGGGACGACCTACGACCTCCACTTCGCGTGGTGGAAACTTACCTACACGGCGCGCTCGCGGGTCACGAGCGTCGAGCCACCCAACCGAATCGACTGGGAGATACTCACGGACATCCACGCCCACGGCTACTGGGGAGTCGAGGAGTGCAACCCGCCCGCCGGCCGCGATGACGCCTCGCGGGTCCGCCTGCGCATCGAGTTCGACGCCGACTCGGTCGATTCGAGCCAGTTCGACCTTCCCCGATTGGTCTCGCTATCGTGGGTCGTCGAGAAGGTCAAACCCATCATCGAACGGGAGGCCGAACGCATCGTCGAGCGCATCGTCGCCGACATCGAAGGAGAGGCCCGACCGGTGGATTTGACCGTGCACACGACGCCCGATACCGTCTGAAACCCGCTCCAGGATTACCCGTAGGTCGCGTCCCAGCGCGTCGCCTTCCGGAGGTTGCCACAGTCGTTGCATTTCACCCGCCCCATCGTGTCCATCGCGTTGTCGAGGGTCTCGCAGTTCGCGCAGTAGTAGCCGTACTTGTGCTCCTCGTCGAAGTCGGGGTCGGTGTAGGCGGTGAGGAACGGCCCTTTCGAGCCGCGCTCGACCTGCTCTTCGTTGACGTACAGTCCGTCGTCGAGTTCGCGCACGGGGTCTGAGCTTTCGGTCGTCGGCTCGACGTCGATGTCGTCGGCGTGGAGGTAGATGTTCTCGACGTAGCTGCCGTCGTCGATATCGACGGTGTCGGTGCCGACCTGCTCGAAGTCGAAGGCGGCGTAGAACTCGTTGCCTTCGGTGTTGTCGTCGAGCACCTTCGCGCGCAGTTGGGCGGCCCCCATCTCGAAGAGCGCCTCGCGGGTATGGTCGAACAGCTCCGCGCCGATGCCCTGCCCGCGGTAGTCGGGGTCGACGTGGAGCCAGAGCAGGTCGCCGTTGCCGCCCTCGTTGACGAGGTCGCTCTCGGTGAAGCCACGCACCTCACCCCCGTCTTCGGCGACCACGAGGAGGGTATCGTCCTCGTCGAGTTTCTCCGAAAGAACCTCCTCGTCGTACCACTGGGTTATCGCCCCATCGATGGTGCGTGGGCTGAGCGAGTACGACTGCTCCATCGACCGGCGGGCAATCGTTCGAATCGCCTCGCCGTCCTCGGTGGTCGCTTCACGGAGTTCCATACCGTTCGTTCGGCACTCGATACCATAAACCCCGGTGTCGATGGCAAGACTCCCTCTCGTGATTTCGACCGCTGGTGTCGTAACGCTAAAGAGTCGAACAGACGTCTGATCGGATAACATGAACGGTCAACGAAACGTCGGGAGGGGACGAGATTGGGCGTCGAGGTGAGGGAGTCGCCGGTCTCGGACGCCGAATTCGACGCGATGAAGCGGTTCGTCTCGGGCTATCTCGAAGCGAGCATCGAAAACGAGCGTGAGGGCGGGCGCATGCGGTGGTATCCGTGGCACTCGGCCGCCTATCGGTTCAACCACATCTGCAATGTCGTCGAGCTCGCGGCCGACATCGCCGAAAACGAGGGCGCGAACGTCGACGCCGTCCGCGTGGCGGCGCTCTTTCACGACGTCTCGAAGCTGGAGGCCGAACAGGACCTCCACGCCGAGGCGGGTGCCCGGGTCGCGCGCGAGTTCCTCGACTCCCACGGGGAATTCCCGGACTCGTTCGTCGATGAGGTCTGTACGGCGGTGAGCGAACACTCCTATCAGGGACCGCTTGAGGAACTCCCACTGGAGACGCGCTGTCTCATCGAGGCCGATCTATTGGACAAGATCGGTGCGAACGGCGCGGTTCTCCTCCTCCTGCGGATGGGCTACGAGTCGCGCACGCACATGGACGCCGCCGAGATGGTGGGTCGGGTACTCGAACGCGGCCGGGATGCCGAAGAGCGTATCCAGAGCGACCGCGCCGAGAGCCTCATCCACCAGCGCCTCAAGCGCGTGAAGTGGCTGCGCGAGTGGCTCGACGACGAGATCGCCGGCGTCGGACTCGACTCAGACGAGTGAGGAGACCATCGCGAGCGCCTCGCCCAGAAAGGCGACGCCGAAGCCGGCGAGCACGAGCGCGCTCGCGTAGGCAACCGTCGAACCGACACCCGTGAGGCGGCGCTCGGCGGCGACCAGCGTCGTTGGAAAGCCGACGATCCACGCGGCGATGCCGGCGAAAAACCCGATGACGAGCGCGGGACTGCCCGTCGAGACCACCAGCACGCCCGCGAGGTCGCCCGACAGCGGTGCGAGCACGTCGATGGTTCCGGGTTCGAGCATACCGACGCCGATGGTGAGCCAGAACACCACCTGATAGGGGTTCGTGATGGCGAGGGCGAACGCCTTGGCGAACCCGCGGCGCTCACTGGTGGCTGTCTCGTGCTCGTCGTTCGCGCCGCGCGCCGCACCGTAGGCGAAATACAGCATCAACAGGCCGCCGAGCGCGAAGGCGACCCCCCGAACCGCCGGCACGCGCTCGACGACCGCGACCACACCGACCACCGCGAGCACGAAGAAACAGGCGTCGGCAGCCATCGCGCCGAGACCTGCCCAGACGCCCGAGAGCCACCCTCTGAGGACGCTCTCCTCGGCGATGACCGCGTTCATCGGTCCCGGCGGCGCGGCGATGGCCAGCCCGAAGACCATCCCCGCGAACACCGTCACCACCGTACCGAGAATAGACATTCAGGTATCGAGACGGACGGAGCCGTGAAAAATCGGTCGGATGGCTCGGTGACTGCCGTGGTGGTTGTGGTGTGGTGGCGGTAGCCATGGTGTTGTAGCGGCGCGGTTCTGTCAGATGAAGGGTGAGGCAGTGGTGGGAGCGAACGGAGTGAGCGCGCCGAGGACCCGCGTAAAAAGTGGCTCTAGAGAGTGCCGAAGAAGTATTCGGTCGTACGTCGATATGCTATCTCGTATTTTCGTCAAGGTTTAGCGACGGTTCTGCGTCAGGTCTGAGTCAGGCAGGCGGGCTCCTCATGCGTGACTGGGACCGAAACCAACACCGAAAATTCAATTCTGCCGGAATCTGTCTATGAACGAATTGGCCTAACCGCCCTCTGCTCTGTTTCATTTTGGCTGGCTTCAGACAGTGCGGGGCAGTTGTGACCAACGTTATACCGTGTCATCAGCTATCATCCTCTGAGGACAGATCAACGAATGTTCGACCGAATACTCCTCCCGACCGACGGTAGCGATCCTGCCAAATCAGCAGTGGAGATGGCGCTCGGGCTCGCCGAAACTCACGACGCGACGCTCCACGTGCTCTTCGTCGTCGACCCACCCGCGTCGGTCTCCGGCGTCAGCGAAGGGTTCTCGGGGATGGACAACCTCCTCGATGCACTCGAAGAGGAGGGCCACAGCACGACCAACGAGATCGCCGAGCAGGCGAGGGCGCGCGACATCGAGACGACGGCGGCCGTTCGGCGGGGAAACCCCCACGACGACATCCTCTCGTACGCGGACGAGTCCGATGTCGACGTGATCGTCATGGGGACCCACGGCAGAACCGGCGTCAAGCGGGCGCTGTTGGGAAGCGTGACCGAAGACGTCGTCCGCCATGCCGAAATTCCCGTCCTGACCGTCCATCGCGATCCTGACGAGTAGATCGCTCCAGTAATACCGCTCCCGGATCATCCCGTATACCTCACCCCGATTTAGAAAAGCTCAGTGGAGGGCTGCTTCGTCGGTGGAGCCGTCGGGTGCGGAGATGAGGTATTTCAATGCGACTGCGACCCCGACACAGAGCAGGCTGAGGGCGATGAAGACGGCGAACCCGCGAGCATAGCCGATCTCACCGTACACGTCCGCGAAGTAGCCCATCAATGGCAGAATGACGAGGGTACCCCCGCCACCGATACCGCTGATCCAGCCCGATGCCCCACCGACGGCTTCCGGGACGAACTTCGGAACTAGCTCGAACACCGCAGCGTTGGCGATCCCCATCCCGGTTCCCAGAACCATCATGCCGGCAATCGCCGGCCAGAACCCGGTGGCGAACGTCATGATCACGCTGCCGAGCGCCATGATCGCGAAACTGACGATGGCGACGATCTCACCACCGAACCTGTCACTGATGCTTCCGGCCGGGACCCGAATGAGCGATCCGTAGGCGATGAAGACTCCCGCCAGAAGTCCCGCCGTCGCGAGCGACAGTTCGTGGAACTGCTCCCAGTAGGTCGGGAACCAGGCCGACAGGGACGTGAATCCCCCGCCGAAGGAGACCGTGTAGAGGAAGACCAGAATCCACGTGCGGCGGTTTCTCGCAGACGTCTTCAGCGACTCCCACGCGTTCCCCGACGGGAAGATATCCTGTCCGAGGTCGTCGGCGACTCGTCTCGATTCCTCCGGATCGTTGCCTTGCTTACGGAGTTGGAAGTAGTAGGGATCGACGGCGTACAGCGCATAGATGACGGTGGCGACGAGCATGAACACCAACCAGATCGCATAGCTTCCGGTCAGCCCCCAGAGACCGATGAGGACCGGGAGCACGAAAGTGATCATCCCCGGACCGATATTCCCGATACCGGCGAACGCACCGAGCGCGAAGCCCTGTTTGTGACTCGGATACCAGTAGGAGGTCTGGGAGATCCCGACCGAGAAGGTCGCCCCGCCTGCACCCGCAAGGAGTCCGAAGAGGACCAACAGCGGATAGAGACTCATGTCGAAGTTCTCCGGATAGGTCAGGAACAGTGTGATGACCAATCCACCTGCTCCGACGATGGTTGACACCATGAGTATGAGGAACGGTTTCTTGCCACCGACATCGTCCACCCATGCGCCGAAGGGGATTCTGAGAATCGCTTTGCTGAGATGTGGAGAAGACAGCAGTAGCCCGTGGAAGATGCCGGTGAGGGCCAACTGTTCTTCCAGAACGGGCCCTGCGGCTCCATAGAAAACGATTGTTGTGAGTCCGGCGAAGAAGACGAACGTCGATAGAACCAATCCCCGCCTCGGCGTTCCCGTTACCCCATGCTCATCGGTTGCGTGACCGTGTTCGTCCATTACCCGTTGTTGGCGAACTCTCGCCGTATGTAGTATGCGAAAACGATTCCTGGACTGCCGTAGTCACCGAATTTGTTTGCGAATCGGTTCTCCATCTTGATCCCCATCTTTGCCGAAGTCAGGCAGGTAGTTTCCCCATATATGACCGGGAACGAAATCGATACTGGAGTCTAAATTTCACTAGGAGGTGCGAATGACGAATCGACCTAGCCGACCTCTGGTCAGTTGAAACCACAAGTGCGCTCGCAAAGCTTCGGCTCGCGTTTTGCCTCCCGATACTCGTCGAGTGAAACTGCCCACTTGTACTCGACGTCTTCGACAGGCGTACCGATCCAATCGAGCCACGCACTGGTCTGGGTCGGTGGAAGTCGGACACCCTAGAGGGAATGCTTGAGCTTCTCGAAGAACCCTTCCTCGACTTCGATCTCCTCGCCACCGGCTTCGGCGAAGGCTTCGAGTGCGTCGCGTTGCTCGTCGTTCAGTTCCTCGGGTGTGACGACCTGCGCTCGCACGAAGAGGTCGCCGGTGCCGCGGCGGCGCAGGCGGGGCATGCCTTTGCCTTCGAGGCGGAAGGTCTCGCCGCTCTGGGTACCTGCGGGTACGTCCATCTCGACGGTGCCATCGAGCGTGGGAACTTCGATGGTCGCGCCGAAGGTCGCCTGCGGGAACGAGATGGCCGCGCGGTGGGCGAGGTCGTCGCCTTCGCGGTCGAACTCGGGATGCTTGCGGATGCTGATTTCGATGAGCAGGTCGCCGTTCGGGCCGCCGTTCTCGCCGGGTGCACCCTCGCGCTCCATCCGGAGGGTCTGGCCGTCGCGGATTCCGGGGGGAACCTCGACCGAGAGGGTGGCCTCGTTGCGAACGTGTCCGTCGCCGCCGCAGGTGCTACAGTCCTCGGAGTAGAGCGTGCCGTCGCCGCCACAGCGCCGACAGGTCTGGGTCTGCTGAACACGCCCGAGGGAGGTCTGTTGGACCTGCGTGGTCTGGCCGCGACCCTCACACTGCGGACAGGTCTCGGCGTCGGCGCTTTCGGGGTGGCCCGACCCGCCGCAGTCCGGGCAGGTCTCGGGCCGGGCGACGGTGAACTGCTTTTCGGCACCCGCAGCGGCCTCCTCCAGTTCGATGGTGAGGCCGGTTCTGAGGTCCGACCCCTGTCGGGGGCCGCTCTGTCCACCGCCGCGGCCGCCTCCGCCGTTGAAGAACTGCTCGAAGATGTCCCCGAGACCGCCACCGCCCATGCCGCCGCCACCCATCCCGCCAAAGGGGTCGCCGCCGGCACCGCCCATTCCACCCATGCCGCCGCCAGCGCCCCGCCCCGCACCGCCACCGTCGAACCCGCCGCGTTTCTCGGCCTGTTCGAAGCGGTCGTGGCCCATCTGGTCGTAGGCCTGGCGCTTCTGGTCGTCGGTCAGCACCTCTTTGGCCTTCTTCGCCTGTTTGAACTTCTCGTCGGCGTTCGGGTCGTCGGAGACGTCGGGATGGTACTCGGCGGCCTTCTCGCGGTAGGCCTGCTTGATTTCCTCGTCGTCGGCGTCCCGGGAGACGCCGAGCACCGAGTAGAAGTCCTCGCTCATTGCCAGCGATACTTGCTTCAGCCACTTCAACAGAACGGGTTCGCCGCTCGTGACCATCATGTCGCCACGGCGGAATAGTTATGCCGTTCTGTATCCCACGACTTGGTGAATGAGTACCATCAGCGAAGTATCGGTCGCGGCGGGGACGTTCGCGCTCGGCGAGACCATCGAGCGGGTTCCGGAGGCGACCTTCGACGTCGAGCGCGTCGTCGCCCACGACGCCGACCGCGTCATGCCGTTCGTCTGGGCGAGCGCGCCCGACCGCGACGCACTCGAAAACGCCTTCGAGACGGACCCGAGCGTCGAGAACGTCGAGCGGCTGTCTGACCTCGACGGCGAGTGGCTCTACCGGATGGAGTGGGTTTCCCACGTCCAGTTCGTCATCCACGCACTCACCGAGGAGGAGGCGACCGTGTTGGACGCCGAAAGCGAGAACGGCCAGTGGAAGCTCAGACTGCTCTTTCCCGACCGCGATTCGCTCTCCCGGGCCTACGAGTTCTGCCAGGAGCACGACATCGACATCGACGTCGAGGCAATCTACGCGATGGAGAACGAGCGTCACGCCCGCTTCGGTCTCACCGAGGAACAGGCCGAAGCGCTGACCGCGGCCTTCGAACACGGCTACTACGAGGTGCCCCGTGAGTTCTCGGTCGCGGACCTCGCCGAGGAACTCGACATCTCCCATCAGGCGCTCTCCGAGCGCTTCCGACGCGCACACGGCAACCTCGTCGCAAACACGCTCGTCGTCGACGAGGAGGACACCGAATCGCAGGCGACGCCGAAGTTGTAGCCAGTCCGCCGACCGGGCTACGAATCGTCGTCGCGGGCGCGGTCGATCTGCATCTCCGCCCGGCGAAACAACCCGCGCAGCGTCGTCACCTCTCGACCTGTCGGATGGGCGCGCCCGAGCACGCGCCGGAGCATGCGCTCGGTCTTCGCGCGCTTCTCTTCGGGGCGGTCGATAGCAACGAGAAACGAAGCAAACTGGTCGTACAGCCCTTCGAGTGCGCGCTCGTCGGCGCGGTCGTGACGCTCTGGCTGGTGGGTATCCTCAAGTTCGAGGTCGCGGAGTTCGTAGAGGGCGACCGTGGCCGCCTGTCCGAGATTGAGCACTGGATAGTCGGGGTTGGCGGGAATCGAACACACCTCGTCGATGCGGGCGAACTCCTCGTTGGATAACCCTGTGCCTTCGCGCCCGAAGACGAGCGCGACGTCGGTTTCGACGCCGGCGAGATGGTCGCCGAGTTCGGCCGGTGTCGTGAACGGGTAGCGCACATGAGTACCCTCATCACGACCGGTCATGGCGGTGAAACCGATGGTGTAAAATTCCGAGACGAGCCGCTCGAAAGTGAGCACGTCGTGATTGGGCAGAACGTCCTCACGGGCGTGGCCGGCGAAGCCGTAAGCCTCGCCGTCGGGGTGGAGGTCGGGCGGGTCGACGAGTTTCAGGTCCGTAAAGCCGAAGTTCTTCATCGCCCGCGCGATGGTTCCCACGTTACCCGGCGTTTGCGCATCGACGACGGCGACGGCGACCCCCATCAGATGTCGAGGTTATCGAGGTCCACGCTTTGGGCCTCCTGTTCGGCCTCGGCCGCCGACCCCGTGCCCGATACCGAGGGCACTGCCGCTTGGTCGGTATCGACGTGCTCGACCGTCTCGTAGTCGTCGGGCGCACGACCGCCGTCGGCGAACCACTCGTGGAAGGCGTCCTGAAGCTCGGCCTCCCCACGATAGTCGGTTCCACCCTGCTCGCGGAACCAATAGAGGAAATCCGGCTCGTGTTCCTCGCAAAGGACGACCTCGCTCAGCGGTTCGCCGTAGACCGCCGCTGCGTCGTTGCAGGCATCCAGGTGGCTGTCGCCGTGGATGAGCCAGCAGGCATGGCACGGCGAGTCGATGAGTTGGCGGAGCCTGACGACACGCTCTCTGGTCTGTTGGTCCATCTCGTCTATCGGCTTGATATCGCCGTCGTCGGTGAACACCGCCGACTCGTCGAACCGCCAGCCGCGAAGCGCGATATTGACCTTTCCCATGGCCGAAATAGGACATCAGCCCCTAAAAGTCGCGCGTCCCTCGAACGGGTCGTTTTTGGCGTTGCTCGCCAATTTCGAGGCATGCAGACCGTCGAGGCTGCCGGACTCGAAATCGGCGACGGCCAGCCCACCCGACTCATGGGCGTGCTCAACGTCAGCGACGAGTCGCCCTACGAGCCGAGCGTGTTCGCCGATTCCACCGAAGCTGCCGCCCACGTCGAGGACCTCATCGACGAGGGCGCGGACATCGTCGACGTGGGTCTCGAATCGGCGAACAAGCGCTTCGAGGTACTTTCGGCCGAGGAGGAACGCGAGCGGCTCGATACGGCCATCGAGACGGTCGAGCGGGTCGAGGGCGATGCGGTGTTTTCCATCGAGACCAGATACCACGAGGTCGCGGCGGCCGCCCTCGATGCCAACTTCGACATGGTCAACGACGTCTGTGGCTTCGCCGACCCCGAGCTGCCTCGCGTCTGCGAGGCGCGCGACGCGGCCGTCGTGAAGATGGCCAGCCCACCGGACCTCACCCGGCCGGGCGCGCTTGCGTCCGTCGACGACATCTACGACGCGCTCGCCGACGGTCTCACCGGCAAAACCATCATCGACCCCGCCTTCGGTGGATGGAGCGAGGACAAGACGCTCGACGACGACCGCGAGACGTTTCGCCGACTCGGCGAATTCCGCGACATCGGCCGGCCGATGCTGGTCTCCATCAACCGAAAGAACTTCTTGGGTGATATCGTCGACCGCGAAACGGACGACCGACTGCCGGCGAGTCTGGCCGCGACGGCGCTGGCCGTCGGGCGCGGCGCGGACGTGATTCGCACCCACGACGTGGCCGAAACCCGCGATGCGGCCATGATTGGCGACGCGCTCGGCGACAGGATAGAGGGATGAATTTCGCCGAGTGGGAGCCAGTTTATGAACGAATCCTTGCCGACTTCGGCTTCGACCGTGCGGCCGACGAGCGCGCACGGGACACGCTCGCCGAACTCACAAACCCGTTCGACTTCGACAGGTTCGACGTGACGGGCGAGACAGTCATCATCGCCGGCGCTGGACCGTCGCTTGAGGCCGACTGCGGGCGGCTGGCTGAGAGGATTTCCGATAGCACGGTGTTCGCCGCCTCGACCGCCGTCGACCGCCTGCGCGGGATAGGTCTCACCGTCGACTGCATGGTGACGGATGTGGACAAGAACCCAGCAACGGTGCAGGAACTCACCGATGAGGGTACGCCGGTCGCGGTCCACGCCCACGGCGACAACGAATCGCTCGTTCGAGACGTGGTGCCGACGCTCGATGTCGAGCACGTGCTCGGCACGACCCAAGCCGCGCCCGTCGATGGCGTGGAGAATTTCGGCGGGTTCACCGACGGGGACCGCGCGGCCTTCCTCGCCGACCATTGCGGAGCAGCTCGTCTGCACTTCGTCGGCTGGGATTTCGATGACCCGTCGGTGAGTCCGGTGAAGCACCGAAAGCTCGTGTGGGCCGAACGACTGCTGTACTGGCTCGAACACCGGCGCGACGAGCGGTTTTCGGTTCTCGACGGCCGGCGTGACGACATCGACACGACCGCGCTGCCGGTCGATTAAGGTTCGAGGACGACTTTCCCGCTCGACTCGCGGTTCTCAATGTACTTGTGGGCGTCGGCAGCCTCGGACAGCGGGAACGTCTCGCCGACGACGACTTCGAGGTCGCCGTTCGTGAGCAGGTCGGTGAGGTGCGGAACGGCGTTCAGCACGCGCTCGGGGTCGCGCTGCATCGACTGGCCGAGATGATAGCCGTGGATGGTGAAATTGTTGAACAGTAGTGTACTGGTGTCGGGATAGCCGGGTTCGCCGCTGGCCGCCCCATACGAGACCATCCGGCCGAAGTGGGTGAGACAGTCGAGGCTCTCGGTCGTGGTGTCGCCGCCGACCCCATCCAGCACGAGGTCGACGCCCTCACCGTCGGTGGCATCGTTCACGACGTCCGCGAAGTCGCTTTCGGTGTAGTCGATGGGATGGTCGAGACCCAGCCGTTCGGCGAGATTCAACTTCTCCTCGGTGCTTGCGGTGCCGAAGACCTCCGCGCCGGCGTCGCTGGCGAGTTGGGTCGCGGCGGTGCCGACACCGCCCGCGGCGGCGTGGACCAGCACGCGCTCGCCCGCTTCCAGTCCACCCCACTCGAACAGCGTATTGTGGGCGGTCAGAAATTGAACTGGGAAGCCCGCCGCCTCGGGGAAACTCATCGACTCCGGAACGTCGAACAGCCCGGCGGCGTCGGCGGTGGCGTACTCGGCGTAACCTTCGTCGGTCATGGCGACCACGCGCTCGCCGACCTCTCTATCGACTCCCTCGCCGACCGCGTCGATGGTGCCGGCGGTCTCCATGCCCGGGACATAGGGTGGTTCCGGCCCGCCGACGTAGTGGCCACGGCGTTGCATGATATCCGCGAAATTCACCCCGACTGCCCCGACGGCGATGCGCACCTCGCCCTCGCTCGGTTCGGGCACCTCGCGCTCGGTGGTCTCGATGACGCTGCTATCGCCGAATTCGGTCACTTCGATGGCCTGCATCATCGGTGGTTCCCGCGCCGAGCGGATAAACCATCCGCCCGTTGTTCAATCGTCGGTGTCGAACCCCTCGCCCGAGGAGCGCCGCGACCCGTCGTCGGTCGGCTCCGAGCGGTCGTTCTCGTCCGTGGTCGCGTCGTCGGCCAGGTCGACGGGTTCGGGCTCGGGAACAGGGATGTCGTCGGTCGGGTCGAGCGGGTTACCCGCCGTCGCCCGTGTGGTGAGCGGTTCGCCACGGACGAGCTCGGGCAGGAGGATGCGCGCGAAGTGGACGAACAGTACGAGCAGGAGCGGCCCCAGAAAGAGTCCGTACCAGCCGAACAGCAATGGACCGACGATGTACGCTATCATCACCGAGCCGGTGTGGAGGTCCCGCCCGGAGACGTAGGGTCTGAGAACGAGGTCGGGAATCGTATCGACGATGACCAGCGAGACGACCGCGAACACGACCGGGAACCACAACAGCGCGGGGTTTGCGAGCGCGGCCTCGACGGCGAGCAACAGCGCGACGGGGACGTAGACGATCTTCATGCCGATGACGGGCACGAGGCTGCCGACGCCGGTGAGCAGTCCCAGTAGCGTGGGTGAGGGCACCGCGACGCCGGCCGGGCTGACGGCGTTGAGGACGTTGTAGGATATCGCCGCCAAAATTGCCGTCGAGAAGGCATTGAGGATGTTGCCGAAGTAGATGGTCTTCAAGTTGCGGTCGACCGCATCGAGGTAGGCGTACATCGGCGTTTCGCTGCCGGCGAGTTGACTCCGGAACCACGCCGCGAGCTTGTGGTCGTCGCGCAGCAGGTAAAAGGCGAGCGCGAGGACGACGAACAGGTGAATGAGCGCGTTGCCGAGCGCGCTGAGATAGCCCGCCGCCGGCGCAGCTGCCTCGGAGAGTGCGTCGACCACCCCGCCACTCAGGAACTCCTGGGGATTCTCGATTGCCGCGGTAAATATTGCCTGTGGATTCGTGCCCACGCCAGCGCCCCCGATGTACGGTTCGAGCGCGTCGAGCACGGGTTGGAGGTTCGCGCTCTCGGCGACGTCGGCGAGCTGAAAGACGCCGACATAGACGGTGTAGCCGATGAGGAGGATGACCGGCAGCGCAACCGTCAACAGCGAGACCGCCGCCGCGAGGCTCGACGTCGGCACGTGGTCGGCGAGCCGGCGATGAATCGGGCGCGTGATGTAATAGACGAACAGCCCGAGAACGAACGTACCGACGTATCGCCAGACGATAAACGAGAGCGCGAGACCGAAGACGACCGCCATGAACCACACCGGAATCCGCGAGCGGTCGTAGTCGCTCAAAAGGCTAACCATGCCCGCGAGAGGAAGGGAGAGCGTAAAAAGTCGTTGCGCGAGAGGGGTGTCAGTCGTCGGAGCCACTCGGACCGCTGTCGTCATCGAACATGTCTTCGTTGTCTCCAGCTCCACCGGTGGCCCCGGTGTCGCGGGTGCTGCCGGCGGTCTCGTCCTCTTCGGCGAGGTCTTCGGCACCGCTGCGCGCACTGTCCATCCAGTCGTCGATGTTCTCGGCGACGTAGTCCTTGCTGCCCCAGCCGAGACCGATACCGATAGCGATGGCCAGCGCGAGTCCGAGCGCACCGAACAGCGCCGTGACGAACGACGTGAACAGCGTCGTGAGCACGGACGTGTCGAAGCCGGCCGTATCGAGCGCGAAGACGATGACGATGTAGTAGACGAACAGCTGTACGGCGAGACCGGCGATATCGGCCGCCCGGCTCCTATCGGCGCTCGCCACGATGTCGCCGAGCAGGTCGGCGACGTAGATGCCGACGACGAGGACCGCAAGCCCGCCGAGCAGCAGCGGAATCTGGCCGATGAAGCCGGTCAGCGGCTCGGATAGCGCCGGGAAATCGAGCGCATCCACTGCGGCGACCAGCGCGAAGTAGTAGATGAGGAATTCGACGAGTTTGCCGACGGCGTTGCCGATACCGCCGACGGCATCCGTGAGGTCAGCGAGCGGCGTGTCGCGGACGAAGCCGTCGAGACCGAACCCGGCGACGATATCTCCGATGAGGTCGCCGACGAACCGCCCGATGGCGAACCCGACCACGAGGATGACGCCGGCGACGATGACCTGTACCGCACCGGTTGCGATGGACGTCAGGAAATCACCGGGCAGCGAAATGCCGGCGTAGTCGAGCGCGATGAGTAGCGCGAAGAGGTAGATGAGATACTCGACGAGCGTCCCGACGGCATTGGCGATGCCGCCGACCGAGTCGGTCGCGTCCGAAACCGGCGTGTCGCGGACGTAGCTATCGAGACCGAACCCGGCGACGATATCGCCAACCAGACTGCCGACGAACCGGCCGACGGCGACGCCAACGATGAGGATGGCGACGGCGACGATGACCTGCACCAACCCGCCGGCGACGCCCGTCAGGAACCCGCCCGGGATTGCGATGCCGACGTAATCGAGCGCGACGAGCAGCGCAAGGAGGTAGACGACGTACTTCGTGAGGTCGCCGAGGGACTGTGCGATATTGCTATCGACGTCGCCCTCGCGTTCGAGAGCCGTTCCCTCGGTATACTGTGCGGGCCTGATTCCCCGGACGACGCGCTTGACCACGCCACCGAGAAGCCGGCCGAGAATCAACCCGAGCAGCAGGATGACGAGCGCGCCGATGATCAAGGGGATGGCCGAGAGGAACCCCTCTATCAACGGCTGGAGGGAGTCCGGAGCTGTCTGAAGCACGATACCGTCGCCGACTGTGTATGCTGTTGTCATGGTTTTCCTGACGCCGCGCACACCGCCGTCGAGGTCGTGTGGGACGCCAGCAACCCCTATCTCTCACATGAACGGTATAAATGTATCCGTTGTTGCGAACTTTTCCGCGACATGTGATGGGTAATCATTCGCCGCCATGCCATCGCCCGAAGCGCCCCGAACGGACCTCGGTCGAACGTTCCATCGACGCCGGAGTTTTACCACCGGAACGCGTGCAGTCAGCACATGCCACACGACTGTGAATTTCTTGCCGACCACCTCGCCGACGGGCAGGTGTCGCTCGATACCGACGACCGTGACGGTCACGCTGGCGACTGGGGAACGCCCGAGAACGAGCGCGTGCGGCCGGATGCGGTCTGCTGGCCCGAGTCCACCGAGGAGGTGAGTGCGGTGCTCGCCGCGGCGAACGAACGAGGGATTCCGGTGACGCCGTACGCAGCGGGCACGGGACTAGAGGGCAACGCGCTGCCGGCCTTCGAGGGTATCAGCATGGACTGCACGCGGATGGATGGAGTGCTCGACGTCCGGCCTGAGGACTTCCAGATCGACGTCGAGCCGGGTGTCATGGGTTCGGCGGTGAACGATGCAGTCGACGACCACGACCTCTTCTTGCCGCCGCTGCCCCAGTCGGCGGATATCTCGACGGTGGGTGGCATGGTCGCCAACGACGCCAGCGGCGCGAAGACGGTGAAGTACGGCGAGGTGAGCGACTGGGTGCTCGGTCTCGAAGCGGTGTTGGCCGACGGCACGGTCATCGAAACGGGAAGTCGGGCGGTCAAGACCTCAAGCGGCTACAACCTGACGGACCTCATCGTCGGCAGTGAGGGGACGCTCGCGGTCGTCACGCGCGTGACCGTCGAACTCGCCCGCCAGCCGAAGCAGGCCCGCGGCGGGCGGGCAGTCTTCGAGGACCTCGATTCGGCGGCCGAAGCGATAGCGGCGACGATGCAGGCCGGCGTCGACGTGGCAACCATCGAACTCATCGACCCGCTGAGCACGAAGATCGCCAACGCCTACTCCGGCACGGACCTGCCGAACGCTCCGACCGTGTTCCTCGAATTCCACGCGAACCACCACATCGAAGCGGAAATCGACGCGTGCCATGAGATTTTCGACGAGCATGGTGCCGAGCGCTTCGAAATGGCCGCCGGCGACGCAATGGACGAGCTGTGGGAGGCCAGACGGAATCTCGCCAACGCCATGCTCGCCTACGACCCGCCGCGCCGGCCGGCCAAACCCGGCGACATTACTGTGCCAATCAGCCACTTCCCCGAAATCGTCCGCTACGCGAAAGCCCGCGGCGACGAACACGGGTTAGATGTGACGACCTTCGGCCACGCCGGCGACGGCAACGTCCACTACAACGTGCTGGTCGACCCCAACGACGAGGCAGAACTCGCGGCCGGCCGCGAGATTTCCGACGCCGTCGTCCAGCGCGCCATCGAACTCGGGGGGACCTCGACCGGCGAGCACGGCGTCGGACGGGGGAAACGCGAGTACATGGTCGCAGAACACGGCGAGGGAAGCGTCGAGACGATGCGAGCCATCAAACGCGCGCTCGACCCGCAGGACACGCTCAATCCCGGCAAAATCTTTCCCGAGACCGCCGATGGCGAGCGCTTGCGGGTCGAATAGCGATTCAGCCCGCAGTCGTCGTGGCCGAGACGTTTGCGATGGCCTCGTCGTACCACGGCGGGCGCTTGACGGTGGTGTTCCCGAGGTTCGTGTAGCGCACTCGCCGGTGGACGCGGACGGTGCTGTCGTTCACCGTCGCCGTGTAGTTCACCCGAAGCTCGCGGACGAGTCCCGTCGAGTCGATGCGTGCGACCATCGTGAAATTTCGCGGGTTCTGCCACCTAGCCCCCTCGAACGCGGTCGGATTCGTCACGTTGGTCGATTCGACCCGATACACGGTGGTGCCGTTGCGCTGCTCGCGGTCGGTCACACGCGTTGCGACCGAGCCAAACAGTTCATAAATTTGCTCTTTGTGGGTCGAATCGGTGCCGAGGGCCCCAATCGCTTCTTGTGGTGGTACTGGTTCACCAGTGACGCCGCGAGGACTGGTGTACGACGTATTGCCATTGCTCGCCCGTGCCTGAAGAACGCGCTCGCCGTTCGACCACATCGAGAGACCGCCGGAACCGCGCACGTTCATACCGAATCCGTTTTGCACGAGGTAAAATCGGCTGTCGCTTGCCATCTGCGTACGAATCGTGACCCCATTAACCACCGTCCCGTTCGCGTATCGAACCGTGAAGTTCTCCTGCATCGTATAGGAGGTGTTATCGAGTACGGCTGCATGCCCATCGCCAAGCGCGAACGGGTCGACGACGCCCTGCCCGGTGAGTCCCGGCGCGAGCTGTGGCACGGGCGTCGGTGTCGGCTCGTCGGTCGGGACCGCTGCTGGCGTCACGGTCTGGGTCGGGGTCTCGTTGCCGCCGAACGCGAGACCGCTACAGCCGCCGAGAACGACCGCCGCCGCGAGCAGTATGGGGAGAATCGACTTCTGCATTCGTTCACACGTGCCGCGACTGTGGACAAATACTTTCTGCCGGTTTCAGTCGTGAACCAACACGTCGAGCACGTCCGGGCCGTCCCTGTCGAGTGCGTCCTCGACGGCCGGTGCGATGTCCCCGGGCGACTCGACGAGGTGACCGCGTGCGCCGTGGCTCTCGGCGTTTTTCGGGATATCCACGGGAGGGTCGAACTCCATGCCGGGCCAGTCGTAGTCCGATTCCTCGCCGCCCATGAGGTCGAGGGTGTTGTCCTTCAAAATTCGATAGTTCCTGTTGTCCGGAATCACGACTGTGAGGTCGAGGTCGTACCGGGCGGCGGTGTAGAGGCTGTGGGGATAGTAGAGATACGAGCCGTCCCCGACGAATCCCATGACATCTCGGGGGTTCTCGCGCTGGCTCTCGGCGAGCGCCGCGCCGACCGATGCGGGAAGCCCATAGCCCAGTCCGCCACCCTTGTTCGAGATATACTGTTCGGGACGAAGCGGCCAGCGCGTCAACATCGCGTATTTCGACGTGATGCCCTCGTCGACGATATAGGCGTCCGGTGTGCTTGCTTCCAGCGCATCGACGAGTTCGGCCTTCGAGGCGCGTGGGTCGTCAGCCTCGTCGCCTTCGCCCATCGCGGCCATCTGCCCTTCGACCATCTCCTTCACCGAGCGCACCGTTTCAAGCCGTTCTTCCCTCCGTTCGTCGTCGAGGCGCTCGCGCAGTCGAGTGGCGAGTTCGCCCATCACGACGCCGGGGTCGCCGATGACGGCCGCATCAGCCGGTTGATTCTTCCCGATCTCGTGGACGGCATCACTCAGGTGGATGCAGGTCGTATCGGCGCCGACGAGTTCGCGCTCGTGGCGCGTCAGCGTCGTGTTGGTCGAGCAGCCCGCGAAGACGACGGTGTCAGTGCTCAGTAGCGTCCGCGCGAGGTCCTCGTCGGGTGGAATCGGTGAGACCCACTGGTCGTGGTCCATCGGGAAGTCGACTTCCGAGAGGAGGATTTCGCCGTGGACGCGCGCGCCGCTCGCCTCGGCGAGTTCGACGGCCGCCGCGACCGCATCCGCGCCTGCCCGCGCCACGTGGTCGCCGACGACCAGGACTGGCGAATCGGCCTCGACGAGCAGGTCGGCCGCGCGTTCGATGCTCATCGCGTCGCCGCCTCCCGCCGTGGGAACCGGTCCGAGTCGTTCGGGGCTGGCGTCGGTTTCGGCCAGCATCGTGTCCAGGGGGAGTCCCAGAAAGACGGGACCGGTGGGTGGCGTGAGCGCCGTCCGAACCGCCCGACGAACCATCGTCGGAATCGTACTCGGGTCGAGAATTTCGTGACTACTCTTGCAGAACTGCCGGGTCATCCGGAGGAGGTCGCCCGAGAGGATCGGCTCCTCGTGGCGGAAATCCGTGCTGTGGTTGCCCGCCGTCACCAACAAGGGTGCGCCGGCGACCTTCGCGGCGTAGAGGTTGCCGAGTCCGTGGGCGAGTCCCGGCGCGAGGTGGAGGTTCGCCACACCAAGGGGCATGACGGAATCGTCGTGGTGGGCGTGGTAGCGGCGGGTCTGGGCGTAGCCGCCGGCCATCCCGACCGCGATGTCCTCGTGCAATCCGAGGATATACTCGATGTCGCTGTCGGCAATCGCATGAACTACTGGTAATTCGGTGGTGCCGGGATTGCCGAAGACGTGGCTGACGCCGTACTCGGCGAGTGCATCGACGAACAGCTCCGCGCCGGTATGCTCGCTCATCGTCGTATCCTCGTGGGCCGCGATGAAATAAGTCACCCCGATTCGGCGGGTGTAGGCCGAACCGTTCGGACGAGGAGTCAGTTCGTGCGTCGGCGAGTCACGCCGGGGCGGTGGTGCGTTCGGGACGAGCGTCGGTCGGGCGGTCGGCAGCGCGGACGAGCAGTCCCGTCAGGAGGGCCACGCTGGCGACGAAAAACAGCGACCCAATCGACGAGGAGGGGTCGCCGAAGAGGAGATAGATGGGTGCGCCGGCCGACGGGCCGAGCACGACGACAGCGATCTGGGAAAGCGCCGGCCCACAGCAACAACACGCCTGCGGGGCAGCGACGCCGGCGATACCGGCACCCGTTTGTGAGGTGCCACCACGCGATTGGAACGCAAAGAGCGCCGCGTTCAGCCCGATGAGCGTGCCGAACAGCGCGACGAGGATGGCCGTCCCGACCGAAATCACCCCACCGATGGGAACCCGTGGGTACCAGAACTCGATGGCCGGCCACATCACCAGCGGGTCGGCCACCGGCAACACCGCGACGATTGGCTTCGAGAGCGAGACCCCGACGCCGTCGTCGGGAATCAGATAGAGCATCCCCGACGAGAACGCAAAGAAGAGCACCGATAGCGTGCCGACGGCGAGACCGAACCGGCGCGCCCCTCTGTCGGCGAGCAGCCGCCGAATCAGGCCGCCGGCGTCACGATAGAGCACGTAGCCGAGCGCGACGACGAGTCCGAGCACGATGAGGTAGCCGACCGAGTTGGTCTCGGTGTAGATGCCGAGCGCCGAGAGACCGGGATAGGCGACCCACGCCCCTAACAGGACGCCGAGACCGGCGAATCGCGGTCGTCGCGGCCAGCGGAACTGGCCGGCGAGGACGCCCACAAGCATGATGACACCGCCGGCGAGCAGCATGAGCGGAGCGTGTATCGCGCGCGGAACGATGGGCTGGGCCGTCAGCCACTCGTACGGCGACAGCTGGACGATCCATATCGCGCCGAATATTCCCACCGCGATGCCAAGCAGGGTTCCGTGGAGGCGGTATCGCACCGCCGATGGGCGCACCCGATGTAGGTACTGACTGGCGACGACGATACCGACACCGAGGACGAGCGGGACGAGTCCGTACCACTGTTCGAGTTCGACGCCGTTGACCGCGACGTGTCCGCCGTGGGCGGACGCGACCGGCGCGAACGCGAGGCCCACGACCGCGACGACGAACGCGAGCGCTGCGCGGCCGAAATACCCGATGGCTGATGGGTCGCCCGCTCGCTGTGTCGCGCACGTTTTGCGCTTCATTGGCCAGTGTTTGTGTGGCGGCTCACATACCGATGTCGGATTGTCCGCGGACACCGAACCGGGTCCGGGCCGAACGGTTCGCGTGGGTCAACACTATAGGGATTAGCAGTAATGGTCGGATATCGTGGTTGGTGAAAGCGACAGCAGCGAAAATCGACTAACGGGAGGAGCTATGGGTTTGACTGCTAACCCTTTAGCACTCATCCGTATCGAGCGTGGCTTTGCACAGCGCGGCTATCGAGCCGAGAGACGCCACGAACAGCGCCCGGTGTACGGCGTTCAACGAGTCGCTTGAGCCGTTGATACACTCATTGACTATTACCGAACGTCTCGAAACGGCACTGTATGAAGGCGCGCCGGAATTGGACGGAAGACCTCGCCCTCACCGCGATGCTCTCGTATCTCGTGGCCGTCGTCGTTTTCGGCGTTCGCGTGCCCGGTGACGTCGTATTCCGGCCGTTCGTCGGAATCGTTCTTCTCACGACGGTACCGGGATACCTTCTCGTCGCGCTGCTCGGGCTCGACGACCGGCCAATCGGACGCATCGCCCTCTACTCGGTGGGCGCGAGCGTGCCCATCGTGGCTTTCCTCGCTGTCGGTCTGAGCGTGGTGTTGCCGGCCGTCGGCGTCGACCGCCCGCTCTCGCCGTCGACCCTGACGGCGGCCGTGGCGGTACTCATCGTCTGCCTGAGCGTCGCCCGTGCCGGCGCCCGGATTCCGTTCCGGCTCTCGGTGCAGCCGCTGGCGATGCTCGCGCTGACGACCGGTCCGACCGGCCGGCTGTCGTCGTGGGTCGGCGGTCGACGGCGCGACTGGGACCGCACGTTGTCGCTGGAACGGCTCTCGACGCACGACTGGCTCGCGCTCGCGTCGGTGACGCTTATCCCCCTCTGTTCGGCCTTCCTGACCGCCTTTTCGGACACACCCGGATTCGAATCGCTGCTCGCCGTGCTGTTAGGCGTGCTCGCGGTCGTTCCGCTGGTGCTGCTTCGGTGGCGCGGGACCGCGATGCTGTACCCGTATGCGATATGGGCGGTAGCGGCGGCGGTGCTGTTGCAGATGACGCTCGTTTCGGGCCATCTCTGGGGCTATGATATCCACTACGAGTACGCCACAGCCGCGAACATCCTTGAACGGGGTGCGTGGAGCGCGACCGTGAGCGATTCGAGCAGTTCGCTGGTGACGGTGACGCTGCTGGCGGCGGTCTACTCGATGGTCACCGGGATGGATATCGTCCTCGTGTACAAACTCGTATACCCGCTCGTCGTCGCGCTGTTGCCCGTCGGCATCTGGTACGCCGCGGGCGACGAGTTCGGCGACCGATCGCTCGCGGTGCTCGCGCCCTTTGCGCTCGTGTTCTACTACGGATTCTTCAAGGATATGCCGGACAAGCAGTTGGTCGCCGGACTATTCGCCATACTCGTACTCGTCGCCTTTCTCGACCGGGGACTCTCCTCGCTCCAACGGTGGGTGCTGGGCCTGATTTTCGCCATCGGGCTGGTGGCTTCACACTATGGCGTGAGCCTCCTGTTCGTCGCCTTCTTTGGGTTCACGCTTGTCGCTCGCCACGTCCTGCGGGCCATGCGTGGCATCGATGTCACCGCGCGCGTGAGTCGACCATCACTCGTCGGGTTTCTCGGCGGGTTCTGGCTGCTCTGGTATCTGGTCAGCGCCTCGGGCGTGAACTTCTATCGCGTTCTCGGGGTCGGAATGGAGCTGCTTGCGAGCCTGCCGTTTCCGACGAGCGAGCGCAGCGGGGCGGCCTACGCGACGACAGGGTTCGAGTCGAACTACTGGCTCGCCTACAAACTCACCTACATCGTTCTGTTGGGGTTCGTCGCCGTCGGTCTCGCGAGCGCCGTCTACACGCTCGTCGTCGAGCGGGACAGCTCCTCGGCCGAGTACGCACGGGGGTTCGTCTTCGGCCGAACGGGCGGGTCAGTCGCCGATCCGCCGGCCGAATACACGCTCCTTGCGGTCGGCGTGTTCGGCTTTCTCTCTGCCTCGGTCGTGTTCACGTTCGGGCTTGGCTTCGACAGAACGCTTCAGATAGCGCTGTTCGTGCTCGCACCGTTCGCGCTCGTCGGCGCGCGGGTCCCGTTTTCGCTCGCTGCGCGCCTCGCCGACCGGCTGTCGAGGAGTGCCGTCCGCTCGCGCGTCGAGGGGGTTCCGGTTGCCGGCCTGTTGGCGGTGTTTCTCGCGGTGCTCTTCCTGTTCAGTTCGGGTACCGTCTTCGCGCTCGCCGGCCAGCCGGTGCCGTCGTACAACATCAACTACAACGAGAGTGCGGGCTGGCCGGTCTATTCCGAGCAGGAGGTCGAGGCCACCCGGTGGCTCGATACGAACGTCCCCGACAATGCCACAGTTGCCGTCTACAACGACTGGGAACAGATCAAGAGTCGTGATGGACTGTTGGTGAGCGAGGTGGTTCCCGCCGGCGACATCGAGCCGATATGGCTGAGCCGCGAGACGCTCGACGGGAGCGCGTACGTCTACGTGAGCCACAAACCGATACGAAAGACCGGGAGCGAGACCGCCTACATCGACCCCCGAAAGACGCCGTTCTACCGGGAGACGCTCTCGCAAGCGGAGACAGTCTATGCACGGGAGAACGTGACCATCTATCGGGTTTCGGCGAACGAAACCGCTTAGAGCAACGCCCGCGCGTTCGCGACCGCCAGTCCGAGCGCCTCGACGCGGATTCGCTCTATCAGCGCCAACACGGCGACGGCGTAGATGCCAGCGCCCACACAGACCCAGAACACGAGCGACGGGACCGAGAGGAGCCCCTCCGGCGCGAGCAGCCACAGACAGCCACCCATGAGGAGTGCGGCGAGCACTTCGAGACCGATTTCGCGCGTCGGGACGCTGAAGGCGAGAATCGAGCGGATGTAGTAGTACGAAAGTCCCGTCCGGACCACCATCGCCGTGGTCGTGGCGAAGGCGGCCCCGACCCAGCCCACAGTGCTGATGGCGAGGACGTTGAGCGAGACGTTGAGCGTGATGAAGAGCGCGTTCGTCCTGAAGGTGAGGTCGGGCCGGTCGAGCGCCTCGATGACCCGCCCGAAGACCACCTCGTAGCTGTGGAACACCCGCGCGAGGATCAACACGACGAGTGCGAGCGCTCCGGCCCGATACTCCTCGCCGAAGGCGGCGAGAATCGATTCGGCGAAGACGACCCCACCGACGAAGCCCGGAATCGCCATGATACCCACATACCCGAGCGAGCGTTCGAACAACCCTCGTACCGCATCGCGCTCGCCGCGGGCCGCGAGTTCGCTGCCGGTGGCGAACAGCACCGTACTGATGGCCGAGGCGACGAAGAAGAGAACACCCGTGATCTGCCAGCTCAGTTCGTAGATGCCGACGAACGCGGGTGCGACGAACACGCCGAGGACGAGCGTGTCGGTCCAGAGCCACGAGGCCTCCTGGGCGACGCCCATCCAGCTGTACTTCGCAAACCCGAACAGACTCTCGAAGTGTCGCCGTGACGGCCGTCTCAGCCGCAGGGATAGCAGGAGGACGCCGGCGACGACAGTGAGTGCGAGTCCCACCCAGACGCCAAGCAGCACCCCAAAGAGACCGTAACCGAGCGTCAGGAGCACGACCCACGCGAGCAGTTTGCCGGCGTTCGTGACGAACTGGAGCAATCCCGCACGCGCGACCCGCTTCTCGCCGGTCAGGCCCGCATCGAACATCCGTTGGAGGAGATAGGCGAGCGCGGCCACGAGCAAGAACGGCAGCGCCATCTCGTAACCGACGTACGCGGCGACCTGCTCGTCGAAGGCCACGAGCACCAGCGCGACGACCGCGAAGACGACGAGACGGACGAGTAGCGCCGCGGTGAAGAACTCATCGCGCTCGTCGCCCTCGCTGATGCGCTTTTTCGCCGCCGTCGAGAAGCCGGCGTCGGTCACGAGGTCGACGACGCGGACGAGTGCCATGAACAGCGAGTACACGCCGAGCACTGACGCCCCGGCGGCACTGGCGAGGTAGAAGACGCCGCCGAAGACCGCGACCGCGGTGGCGATGCGCGTGAGAAATGCCCCGAACGACGAACGCGCGAGCGCCTCGGCGTTCATGCCCTCGTCGGCCCGACCGGTCGTGGCCACAGCCCCGCCAGCCTCTTCCCAACTCGACCGCTATCCGGCATTGACGTTCCCCCGCACGACCCACGCATCCGGAAGTGCCAGTTTCCGGTCAGTCATCGTGCCGACGAAGGTGTTGTTCGTCGCCGAGCAGTTGTCGAACGCACCCTGTCCCTCGGTGTGCGCGACGGCACCGCCGGCCGCGTCGCCATTGCTCTGCATCGTGTTGCCGTGGACCTGTAGCGCCACTACGTCGCTACCGGCCGCGAACGCACCGACGGCCGCCCGGTAGGCCCCTCTGCAATCGTTGTTCTTCACTTGATTGCCGACGCTCTCGACGCCCTTCGATGCCGAGACCGCGATGAGGTCCCGGTTCGCCAGCGCCGAGTAGATGTCACAGCCAGTAACACTCGAATAGCTACAGCGGTCGAGTTCGATTGTCGCGCCCCCCGTGAGAGCGTTGTCGTAGAGCTTGCAAGCCCCGATTTTCCAGGAGTTGCCGCGGGCCGAAATCGCCGGGCCACCGTTGTGGCCGAACCAGTTCGTATCCACGCGGACGACGCCGACGGCGGGATAGCTCTCCTTGTTGCCACCACCCTTGAGACCCGCGGCCCCGTTCTCGATGAACTGACAGCCCCGGAACTGGTTGTCGTCGGTGCTGGCTTCGGAGCCGGCGAGCCAGAAGCCGTTTTCGGGTGCGGAGTGGAACTCACAGTCGACGAACCGGCTGTTCCAGAACGCGCCGTAGACGACGTTCCCGGCCCGATTGTTCGCCTTGTTTCCGTCGAAGGAGATGTCCCGCAGGGTGCACTCCATCACGTTCTCCGTCGGCGGATTCGGCGTCGTGAGCAGGTCCGTGTTCGCGCCGTCTTCGAGCTTGAGCGTCGTCGCGTTGCGACCCGACCCCGCGAGCATCACGCCGTGGGCCAGCGTGAGTCCGCTCCCCGTATAACTGCCGGGCGCGAGACGAATTACCACGTTGCCGTCCGTCCGGTCGATGACGTTCTGGATGCCCGACAGTCCATCACTTGGCGTGAGGTAGTGTTCGCCGGGCGTTCGTGACGACTGCGCCAGCGTCACCCAACGCTCGCCATCGGAGAGGGTCCGCCGCGTACCACTTTCGGCATCGGTCACCTCCCAGAGCGTGCCCGCGGCCTCGCTCGCTGCGGGTCGTTTGCGCTGTGGCCCGAGGCGGTAGCCGGATGCGATACGGTACACGTTGTCGAGATTTGCCCGTTGGTCGTCCATATGTGTTCGATTGCTTTCACGGCTCGACGACGAGCACCCCGCGAGACCGGCGCTACCCGCGCCGACCAACGCGAGGAACGCTCGCCGTCCCACCGCCGACTGTTCGTCCATTCGCCGCACGATACTCCCGTCGAGGGGTTGGTTATTGTGTCGTTCGACGGCGCTAACGGTTCGTGGAGCAGTTCCAGAAATGCCAGTACAACGGTTCGGAACCGTGATAAGGCGTTAGTAGGTGATCAGTTCGTAGGCCCGCCGTGCGAGGGTCATTAGTCGGCCCGAGGTGACGAGATACTGGGAGACCAACTCGCCGCCGTATTTGCTCTTGTACCGCGAGAGCGATTCGATTGTCGCGTTGCCGAGGTCGTAGCGCGTGACCGACGACAGTACCGGGTCCGTGAGGATGTCCTCGATGGCGTGCCAGTGCAACAGCGCGTTCGGGCTGACGTCCGAGATGCCGGCCCGCGTGCCGCCTTGTATGTAATATCCCTCTTCGTTCGAGTACAGCACTGTAAGACCGCCAGCGAACTCCCCCTCCGGCGTTTCGGCGACGTACGTCCGGACGTGTTCGCCGAGCGCCGCCACGAGGTCGCGCGTGTACTCCCACGAGACGGGATAGCCGTCGCCCTGCTCGTTTCGGCGGTTCGCGTGGGCAGTGTAGACCTCGCGCGTGCCATCCATCCCCCGGAGCGAGACGGTGATGCCGGCTGCCTCCGCGTCGCGCATCTCCCGCCGAATGGAGCTGCTGAACGACCCTTTCACGTCCTCGGGCGTTCGACCGTCGAGGTCGAGCCGGTAGGTGAATCGTGGCTCGACGTCGAAGCCCGCCCAGATGTAGGGCCGCGGGTCGGCGTATGCGGCCGGACAGGCGAATCCGACAAGCGTGAGCGGCTCGTGGGCATCGATGGCGTCGAGGATTCCCGTGGTGAACTCCCGGTTCACCTTCTCCTGTTTGCTCCGCTTCGGACTCGTCGGCAGCAGAATTGGTCCCAGTCGCGGAATGCCGAGACCGGGCGGTGGAGAGAGCACGGCGGTTGCGAACAGCTCGGTGCGAACGACGGCGGGGAGCAGCCCGACCGGCTGTTCGCCCTTGAACCCCCCATACAGTTGCAGCTCGCCCGTCGCGTGGGCGTCGATGACGCGAAGTACGTCGGGTCTGTGTGCCCACTCGAAGCCGCTAGCCGGAAACACATCCACCCATTCGTCGAGCGTGAGCCGCTGTATCCGCATGAACGAGCGACGTGAAGAGCGAACGGGAGTTACGTATTGCGCCGTTATCAGGCCAGAGTCGCACTAGAGCGTCCTCGGGGCTCGCCGCCGAAAACACACTCTCCCAATCGCGTTCGGAAACCGTGCCGAGCAACGATCCGACAGCCAGACGATAGTCGTCGGTTTGTCGGTCGATTCGGGGCCAAACAACCCGTTGAGGACGCGTAAGTAGGTAATATCTATTCATCGATACGGCCACGGTGATGACGTGAGTCAAAACGAGCGGAACGCGTCGGAGCGAGCCACGAACGACGCCCACGGGTTGGCGGTGCGGTCGGTGTCGCCGGCCCGCGACGCCGAGTGGAACGATTTCGTCGAAAGCCATCCCGCTGCGACGATGTTTCACACCGCCGGCTGGGCGAGCGCCGTCGCGACGGCCTTCGACTACGACCCCGCCCACGCGTGGCTCACCGACCGCTCCGGGCGAATCCGTGCAATCGTGCCGGGGTTTTCGGTCCGCGACGGATTCGGCCATAGCGTTCTCAACCCCTTCTGTGAGTACGGCTTCCCGCTGGTCGCCGAATCGACCTCGGACGTGGCGGTGCTGTCCGCGCTCGATGGCCCGACGCGAGTCCTCAAGGACGCCGGCTGGAGCGGGGTGAGCGGCTACAATTCGACTGGGTACGGCGGCGTTTCGACTGGGTCGACGATTCGGCTGGAACTCGACAGACCCCCCGAGACGCTGTGGGAGTCGTTCGATAGGGACGTTCGCCGGTGTGTGCGGACCGCCCGCGACCACGACGTTTGTGTCGTCGACGGCACCGTCGACGAGTTCTACCCGCTCTATCTCGCCACCATGCGCCGCCTCGGCAGCCCGCAGTTTCCCGAGGCGTTCTTCGCGGCGCTCGCCGACGAACTCGGCGAGTCGGTCACGATACTGCTCGCCGAGCGGGCTGGCGAGACCATCGCTGGCGTGTTGCTGTTCGAGTGGGGCGGAACCACCACCGTCTGGACGCCCGTCTCGAAGCGCGCTCACTGGGAACACCGGCCCAACCACCTGCTCTACGTCGAAGCGATCGAGCGCGCGTGTGCGGCGGGGCACTCGACGGTGGATTTCGGCCGGTCACGGCGTGGTTCCAGCGTCCACGCATTCAAATCCCAGTTCGGCGGGTTCGAACACCCACTGATGAGCTTCGTCACGCCGCCACACCATGCCGAGCGCGCATCGCTCGACGGCTACGGACGGCTGGCACCGCTGACGCGACGGCTGGCACCGCTGATTACCCACCCGAGTGTGGGACCGAAACTCAAGGGAGCAATCCATGAATAACAGATTACTAACTGTCGTGTCGGGTATCGCCCTCGCCGGAACCACCCTCTACTGGCGGCGACGCGAGCAAGTAGTGAAGGGGAGCCTGACCGCAAGCCGCGACTGGGAGACGAACGCGACGAGCGAGACCGAGCGGGCGGACAGACGGTCGGCGCGGGAGGCCGCTGAGGTCCTCGACACACGGGTCGCGGACCTTCCCGAACGGGTCGCGTCGCTCGACGAGGAACGGCGCGACCTGCGCCGGGAACTCGACGCCGTTCGGGAGCGCTGGGCCGACGCACTGTGGCGCGCACACGCCGAAGCCGACCCCGCAAGCGAGAGCGACGACCTACCCGTCTTCGTCGTCGAGTTCGAGAGCGGCGAACTCCCTGACGCGCGGGCGTTCGCAAAGCGTGCGCTCGACAAGGACGCCATCACGCTCGTGGCCGCCCACGGCGACGGCTCGTACGCCGTCGCGGTCGGCGAGGAGCTGTCCGAGGCGTTCGACGCGAGCGACATCGCCGACGACCTCGCCGATGCGGTCGGCGGCGGCGCAGGCGGCAACGAGCGACTGGCCGCCGGCGGTGGGGCGACTGGCGCACTCGGAGACGGCTGTCGACGCATCCGAGAGCGGCTCACACAGTCGGACGCGGCTCGCATCGCGGGGTAGACCGCTCGCCACCTGCGCGTCATCTATGTGAGGACGTCTCGAACGCCGTGGAACAGGGGCCGCGGGTCGTCAACGTGGGCGAAATCGAAGCTCGGCTGTTCGATACAGGACCGAAGCAGCTCCCACAGCGTCGTGCGGAGGGCCGGGCGCTCGACGTGTGGGGAGGAGTCCCGAAAGAGGCTCACGAGATAGCCCAGTTCGCCGTCGAGACGATGGCAGCCGACGCCGGTGTCATAGCCCGGTTCGATTCGCTCGGAGTGGCCCGTTGCAGCGAGCCAGTAGTAGTACGGGAAGTCCGCACCGGCACGGACCGCCACGGGCAGCGACTGCCACATCCGGGGGTTGATTTCGACGAGGACGAACTCCCCGGTATTGGCGTCCTCGATGTACTCGATACACGCCAGCCCGTGCCAGTCGAGGTGGTCGAGCAGTGCCCGGCCGACCCGTTCGAGTTCCTCGATGAACACGGATTCACGATAGACCCCGCCACCGCCGGTGTAGGAATTGCCACGAATCTGTCTGTGCTGGAAGGTCGCAAGCGCCTCGCCGTGGTCGTACAGCGCGGCGAAGACGTACTCGTTGCCCTTCTCGACGAACTCCTGGACGATAGGGTCGTGTGCCAACTCCGTTCGAATCGCCGCGCGGTCCGGTTGCTCGCCCGGTTCCGGGTGGATGACCGCTTTGGTCACGTCCATCGTCGCCGGCGGGTACGAGTCGATGTAGTCGTTCGTCAGGAGGTTGTACCGGGATTTGATGATGACCCTCTCGGACCAGTCGTCGGTCTCGGAGAGCAATCGCGTTCTCGGGACGGGCACGCCCGCGTCCGCCGCGGCCGCAGCCAGTCGCAATCGGTCATGGACCGTTTCGAGACTGTCGAGCGAGGGCACGACCAGCGAGACGTGTTCGCCGAACTTCCCACGATATTTCGAGAGCAGGTAGGCATCGGTCTCCCCACAGGGGATGACCGTCGAGACAGGGCGCTCGGCGACGATGTCAAACAGGGCATCCCGGTAGGCTCCCCAGTCGTCGAGCGGCGAGGGAACGGGGATGAACTCTTCACAGTATTTCGAGACGAATGGAGCACTGACTTCGTTGGCGACGCCGATAACCGGGATGTCGTGCATGCCGAGCGACCGAACGCACTGGTAGGCTCCGGATTGACTACCGGACGTCACGAGGACGGCTTCATCGGATGGCGATGTCCTATTCATTCAATACCATTGCTCACACTAGCTAATAACCATTCGTCATTGGCAGAGGCGTCAGACCATGCACATGGTACCGTTCAGACGAGACGTCGCACGAAACGAGGCGGGGCCACCGAGTGGTCGGCGTGCTCGGCACGTCCGCGGTCGTACGTTCGTCTCTCGAACTGTGGCGGAACGAGTTTCGTGGCGTCGTCGGCGTCGAAGTTCGGTCGGCCGTGTGTCACTCGTGGCGAGAAGTAGATGCGGAGGAATCGTGCCTGTTTTCGTGGCGTCCAGTTCGCGCGCACGGCCGCCGACGGCCGCCCGAGGTAGTTGTTCGGGCAGACGTACGCCGCCCGTGCGAGCGCCGATTTCCGGTGGAAGACGATTCCCCCATCGGCGTCCCATACCGACGTCGCGGCGTACGCATCCGCCGACGACTCCCGGCCGAACACGTCGAGCGCGCGGTGTGCCCAGACGTCCGTACGCACCCGCCGGTCGGAGCGTGGAACAGTGTTCCAGACCTCGCTCCCTTCGATGTCGTCGGGGATGGGTCGCCCGAGCGCGGCGAGCGCCGTCGGAGCGACGTCGAGACCCGAGAGCACGCCGGAATAGCTCTCGCCGGCCGGGAGACCCGCACCCATGAACACGACCGGAACGTTCACGAGGTCAGGACAGACGGGGTGGAGATGGCCGAACCGCCCACCGTTTTCGGTCTCGCCGAGCAGTTCGGCGTGGTCGGCGGTGAACACGACGAGCGTGCGCGCCAGCAGGTCGCGTTCGGCAAGCCGGTCGAGGAGGGTGAGAAACCGGTCGGCCGAGTCCACACAGTCGTTGCGGTAGCGCTCGCGCAACACCGTTTCGTCGGAGTAATCCCTGAAGAAGTCCTTGCGGCGTTCGTAGACGCCGTTGTGAAAGCCGTACGGTGAGTGCGCACCGATATCGAAGGTGACGTGAACGAACGGTGGTTTCATCGCGTCGAGTCTCGACTCGTGGTCCATGTGCACCCACCGCAACGGGGGTTTTCGGTCGTATTCGATATACTGCGTTTCGGTGTCGAAGCCGACCATCGTTCCGTTTCGCTCACGGAGCAGCTCGGGCTTTTCGGGGAGGCGCTCGGTCTCGCGCCAGAGTTCGTGTGTCGCCGGATACGTCCCGGACATGAGCGATGGGAACGAGCTGTGCGAACACGTACTCGGCGCGATGGCTCGCGCCGTTACCCCACGTCTGCTCACCCGGTCGGGAAGGGCGTCGTAGCGCACCGAATCCGCCACGTAGACCTGCACGTTTTCCACCGTGTCGACCGCCGTGAGTGCAGAGAGCGGCTCTGAAGGACCCATTCTTCCCTGCCGCTACGGACAAAGAAGAGATAGGTATTGACCCGTTATGGCGGGAAAGCCATCGAAGCACCCCTTAGCGGCCACCGGTCGCGCGATGGGCCTCGATTGCCGCCTCGTAGACATCAATGTGCCGCTCGGCGACGTTCGCCCACGAGAGGCGTTCGGCCTGTCTATGACTGTTCGCTGCCATCTTTTCACTCTTCCCGTCGTCTTCGAGCAGCGAAACGATTGCCCCGGCGAGCGCCGTCGGGTCCTCCGGGGGGACGACCAATCCCGAATCAGTGTCCTCGACCTGCGCGGGAAAGTCGCCGGTCCGCGTGGCGACGACGGGTTTACCGAACGAGTGCGCCGTCGAGAGCGCGCCGCTGTGGCCCTTCGTCCCGTCGCCGCTCTCCTCGCGGTAGGGAAGGGCAACGAGCGCGGCCCGCGAGAAGAACTCTCCCACCCGCTCGTTCGGCAGGAAGTAGTTGTGGACCTCGAAACGCTCGTCGTCGGCACGCTCGATGAACTGCTGTGTTCGCTCCGAGAGCGGCCCATCACCCGCGATGACGAGCCGGATGTCGGGAACCTCTCGGCTCGCAAGTTCGATTGCCTCGGCGAGCACGTCCAGTCCCTTACCGGGAAAGATGTTGCCGAAAAAGAGCACCGTGTATGGCTCTTCGGGCCGTTCCTCGTAATCGTAGTCGGTGAAGAAATCGTAGACCCCGTGGGGGATGACGTCGATGCCGCCGCGGCGCAGTCGGCGGGCGAACGCCGTGCGTTGTTGGTCACTGTGGACGATGATGCGGTCGATGTCGGCGTCCGGAATGACGACGTTCAAGAGTTCTTCGAGCGTTCCGAGCGGGTTCGTCAGCGACGTGAGCGAGGGTGGCACTTCGTGATACGTGACGACGAACGGATACTGGTCGTCCAAATGGTGAAATTTTGTAAAGAACTTGACTTGAGGGAAGAAGTCGGTCGGGTCGTGAATCACGTCCGGGTCGAATTCCCGCACTCGTTTCAGATTCCGATAGGAGAGCAACCCCTTGAGGTTGTTCGCCACGTCGAAATCGAGGTTGTACATATCGGGGATGGAGATGTTCATCGTGTCGAAGACATCGACGGTGGTGACGTCGTCGGCGAACACCTCGTCGGCGCTCGTCTTGACCGGCTTGAACACAGCGACATCGGCGTGGTCGGCGACGGCGTTTGCGAGTTCGGCGGCGTAGTGTGGCAGTCCACCCTTGTTCTGGGAGAGGACGTAGGCGATTTTCATACGCGATGGTACTGCGTCAGATTATTTATAGCCTATCGATAGTATGCGTCGTGTGACTTCCGAAAATGAATCATGCGTGTCGTTCGACGGCGGCAATCACCGATTCGATTCTCGCTTCGAGGGCACGGTAGTCGGACTTTTCCGTCGCCGTCGTGTAGCACGTCGCCATGCCGCCAGCAATCACCCGCATCGAGACGACGGAGTTCAGTTACTCGCTTTCGGACGTCGGTTCGGACCCAGGGTTCAACCTCGTCTACGAACCCGGCACGACGACCGAACGCCGGTTGTTCGCCATCCGCATTCACACCGACTCGGACCTCACCGGCGCGTTCGTCGGCGGCAACTCGCCGGCGTTCGCCCAGTTCCACGAGGTCGCCGACTCCCTCATCGGCAAGAATCCCCTCCGGCGCGAGCGCCACTGGTCGGAGATGAAACGCGCCCTCCGCAAGTACGACCGGATGGGCATCGGTCCTGTGGACATCGCGCTCTGGGACCTCGCGGGCAAGCGCTACGACGCATCCATCGCCGAACTGCTCGGCCAGTATCGCGAGCGCCTGCCTGCCTACGCTTCGACCTATCACGCGGACGATAACGGTGGACTCGATTCGCCGGAGGCCTACGCCGATTTCGCCGAAGAGTGCGCCGAGATGGGGTATGGCGGGTTCAAGATTCACGGCTGGGGCGGCAGCGACGACCGCCGGGACATCGCCCGTGAGATCGAGACCGTCCGCGCGGTCGGCCAGCGCGTACCCGGGATGGACCTGATGATAGACCCGGCCTGCGAGTACGAGACCTTCGCCGACGCGCTGAAGGTCGGCCGGGCCTGTGACGAACAGGACTTTCTCTGGTACGAGGACCCCTTCCGCGACGGCGGTCTCTCCCAGCACGCCCACCGGAAGCTCCGCCAGCAGTTGGACACGCCCATCCTTCAGACCGAACACGTCCGCGGACTGGAATCCCACACCGACTTCGTTGACCGCGAGGCGACCGATTTCGTGCGCGCAGACCCCGAATACGACGCCGGCATCACCGGCGCGATGAAGATCGCCCACATGGCCGAGGGCCACGGCCTGGACGTCGAAATCCACTCGCCCGGCCCGGCCCAGCGCCACTGCATGGCCGGGACTCGCAACGCGAACTACTACGAGATGGCGCTGGTCCACCCCGACTGCGAGAACACCGCCCCACCCATCTACGAGGAGTACGACGACCAACTCGATTCCATCGACGGCGACGGCACCGTTCCCGTGCCAGACGGCCCGGGTCTCGGCGTCGAGTACGACTGGGCGTTCATCGACGAGCACAAAACCGGCGGGCGAACCTACGAGTAGGTCGACTCCGACGAGTGATCGTACTTCAGAACCCGATAGCAATACTGGATTCGTTGACGACGAATCCCGATCCAACCGAGAGATTACAGCCATTCCTCCCAATCGATTCGCTCCACTCGCTCCCTGCAGTCGCATCTTTCCGCTCATCCCTCGCGCGAGTTGCGCCTGCGGCGTCTGCTCGCGAGCGCGAAGTGTCCGCTCGCACGGCCTGCGGGACCGAAGGTCCCGCACTGCTCCCACGCGCCGACCGCCACGCCTGATTTCGCCCGGCAGTGCCTGATTTCGCCCGACAGTATATCAGCATCGAGGGCGAACCCTGCGCGGTATGGTCCACTCGACGTGGGGCGACTGGTTCGTACAGGACGAAATCGAGGCCGCCAACCCGGACGGACTCGCGGTCTGGTATCTCGGTTGCAACGGCTACGTCCTCCGCACCGCCGAAACGACGGTCTACCTCGACCCGTACCTCGGCGACGGGTCGCCGCCGCGTACGATTCGGATGATTCCCGTGCCGATGGACCCTGCCGACGCCACGCTGTGCGACGCCGTCCTCGTCACCCACGAGCACGTCGACCACATGCATCCACCCTCCCACCGCGCGCTCGTCGAGGACTGTGGCGGCGACCTCTATGCACCCGCGGCCTCTCACGACGCCCCGAACTACGACGGTGACGTCGAGGCACCCCCCGCTGAGACCGTCGAACCCGGCGACGATTTCACCGTCGGCGACCTCTCGATTCACGTCCGGGGTGCGAATGACCCGGATGCCGAAGAACCCGTGACCTACGTCGTCGAACACGAATCGGGTACCTTCTTCGCGGCCGGCGACTCCCGTCCAGCCGAGGAGTTTGCGGACATCGCCGACGAGTTCGACATCGACCTCGGCGTGTTCGCCTACGGCACTGTGGGGAACATCCTCCACACCGAGGACAGCCCTCCAGAGACCTACCCCACGGACTGGTACAACGACGGTGAGCAGGTCGTCGCGGCGACGAACCAGCTCGAACTCGACAGGCTGATGCCCGTCCACTGGGACATGTGGAAGGGCGTCGGCGCGGACCCGAAGGCCATCCACGAGCACGCGGCGTCCTATCGGTATCCACGGGTCGTCGAGATCGTCTCCATCGGCGACCGGGTGGACGTCGGCGAGCCGGGCGTCGTGCAGTTGCAGGACCGCCGCGAGTAAGGCAGGCAGCGGATTTAATACCACAACGGGCACAGCAGGAGCTATGGGAACGGCGACCTTCGACTACAGCGACGAAACGGTCATCGTCACCGGCGGCAGCGCGGGCATCGGGCGCGCAATCGCCCTCGGATTCGGGAGCGCGGGCGCGACAGTCATCGTCGCCGACGTGCGCGAGGAGCCGAAGATGGACGGGGAGAGCGTGCCGACCCATCGACTCATTGCGGAGTCGGGCAGCACCGGCGAGTACGTCGAAACGGACGTCTCGGACCCGAACGAACTGGAATCGGTCGTCGAGGCCGCCCGCGAGTTCGGGGGTGTGGACGTGATGGTGAACAACGCCGGCATCCAGCACTCGGAACCCTTCCTCGATGTCGACGAGGAGGACTTCGACCGGCTTCACCACACGAACCCCAAGGGCGTGTTCTTCGGGACGCAGGCCGCCGCACGGGACATGATCGACCGCGACGACCCCGGTACGGTGGTCAACACCGCCTCGATCTCCTCGTGGGTCGCCCAGCACGGCCAAGTCCAGTACGACTCGACGAAGGGAGCCATCAAGATGATCACGAAGGGAACGGCGCTCGAACTCGCCGAGCACGGCATCCGGGTGAACGCCATCGGTCCGGGCCAGATAGCCACCGAGTTCACCGAGGGCTGGTCCGACGAGGCCCAACAGGCCGCCGGCGACGAGGGTGGATTCATCAAACCCGTGCCGCTGGGTCGGGCCGGCCATCCCGAGGACAACGCCGGCGCGGCGCTCTTCCTCGCCAGCGAGGACGCCTCCTACATCACCGGCCAGCTCCTGTTCGTCGACGGCGGCTGGACGGCGATCTGAGCCGTCGATTTCTTTCGGTGCGGTCTCGCGCGTCACGGATGGCCGTCGCTCGGTGACGAGTTGTGCATAAAAATCGATGGTTCGTCGTTCGTCCGCGTCCGCCGAGCTGCGTTACTGTCGGGTAACGTTGGTCGCTCGCGGTCCTTTGTCAGCCTGTTCGATGTCGAATTCGACTTCGGTGTCCTCTTCGAGGTCCGGGCCGCCGATGTCCTCCATGTGGAAGAAAACGTCCTCCTCGGAGTCCTCAGTGTCGATAAAGCCGTAACCGCCCGTGTCGTTGAAGAAGTCGACCGTACCAGTTGCCATTGCAAGCAGACCCAACGCCCATCCGGGGATAAGGGTTGCGCGAGGGGCGGTATCACGGACCTGCGGTCGACATATCGTGTGTCCAGTGCTCACATCGGTGGTAGAGATGTCACAACAAGTGCTGCCGCCGAAGAGAACCCGAGAACTGCTCGGTCGAGGGATTGAACTCGTCCGGGCGCGCTCGCTATCGCTTCGCGCGACTCGTCTGCTCGAATCGTCCCGGCCACACCAATGGCCCGTAGTTGATACTATCGGACAGAACTGATCGAGAACCCGCTACACGAAAATTCTCCCGTTGTCGTGGATTCTCGAAATCCGCTCTTCACGCATTTCCGTCCGACAGTATGAGGACGGCCCGCTTGCAGTTCATCGACAAGCCACCTTCTGGTCCTTCTGGGCTGGATAGCCCTCTGACTACCGTGAAGTCTAAGACGCGCTGATGAGATAACCCTCCATGCCCCTGACTCTGGGTGAGCTTGATTCTCATCTGTTCAAGTGCGCGGACATCATCCGCGATGCGGTCGATTCCACGGACTACAAGGAGTACATCCTCCCGCTGGTCTACTACAAAACCATCTCCGACGAGTTCGAAAAGCAGTATCAAGAGAATCTCGACGACTACGGCGAGGAGTACGCCCGTCGGCCGAAGCTCTTCGATACGCCCGTGGTTCCCGAGGGGTATCTCTGGGACGACCTCCGTGCCGTCAGCGATAACGTCGACCAAGCGCTCAACGAAGCGTTCGACGCGCTGACCGAGGAGAACCCCGAACTTCAGGGACTCTTCCGTGCGGACTACATCGACGCCGACGCACTCGATGACGACCGGCTCGGCAGGCTCGTCGAGCACCTGAGCAAATACAATCTCGACCGCGAGAACGTTCCACCGGATATGCTCGGCGAGGCGTACATGGACTTGGTGCGCCACTTCGCCGAGGAAGAGGGCAAATCCGGCGGGCAGTTCTTCACGCCGCCACATATCGTTCAACTGTGCGTTCGGCTCGTCGACGAGTTCGAGGACGGCCACACCTTCCACGACCCGACAGCGGGTTCCGGCGGGATGCTCATCGAGGCCGCGAAATACTACCGTGAGCAGGGCGGCGACCCGTCGAAGCTCCGGTTCACGGGACAGGAAATCAACCCCGACATCGCCGCCATCGCCAAGATGAACCTCTCGATTCACGCGCTCGGCGGGACCATCGAGCGCGAGGATTCGCTGTCGAACCCGCAGTTCACCGACGGCGACGAACTGGAGCGCTTCGACCGCGTGCTCGCCAACTTCCCGTTCTCGGCGGACTGGGCGAAAGACGACCTTCAGGACGACCCGTATGGCCGCTTCGACTGGCACGAGAAACTTCCCAGAGCCGACCGGGGCGACTACGCCTTCATCATGCACATGGCCGAGCAGCTGAAGACACCCGAGCGTGACGACTCGGGTGGAAAGGCCGCCATCGTCATCCCCCACGGCGTGCTCTTCCGCAAGCACGAATCGCGCTACCGTGAGCCGATGCTCGAAAACGACATGGTGGAGGCTATCGTCGGCCTGCCCGAGAACCTCTTCCAGAACAACTCGATTCCGTCGGCCATCCTCGTCCTCAATACCGACAAGCCGGCCGAGCGCGAGAACGAAGTGCAGTTCGTCCACGCCGCCGACGAAGCGTTCTATGACGAACTCTCGAATCAGAACGAACTCACCGACGCGGGGGTCGACCGCATCGTGGCGAACGTTCGGGACTGGACGACCGAGGAGCGCGTGAGTCGCACGGTGGGGCTTTCGGAGATTCGGGAGAACGATTACAACCTGAACATTGCGCTGTACGTCGATACGACCGAACCCGAGGAGGACATCGACGTGAGCGCGGAACTCGGGAACCTGCGGGAGTTGCAGGCCGAGCGCGACGAGATAGAGGCACGGATGAACCAGCACATGGAGGCGCTGAATTATGAGTGAAGAGGCGACGCTGGATGAATTTGAGTCTGGGGGAACCGAAGACACATCAAATAGAGAGCGTGATGCTGCTGGATTAGAACAGGAACAGTTTGGCCCGTTTACTCTATCAGCACCCGGCGATTGGACGGCGAAACGCCTTGGCGATATTAAACGTCTAATCACCAGAGGGAAACAACCAACATATGACGACAACGGTGTTCCCGTAATCAATCAGGAATGTATCTACTGGGATGGCTGGCACTTCGAGAATCTTCGGTATTTGAATGAAGAGGTTGCAGAGGGATGGAAAGGCAAATACTTCCCACAATCAGGAGATATAATTCTCAATTCAACGGGACAAGGGACACTCGGACGAGCGCAAGTCTATCCCGACAACGAACGGAGAGCCATAGATTCGCACGTTACGCTGCTCCGTACTGACGAGGAATTGAATCCGCACTTCCACAGATATTTTTTAGAAAGCTACCTTGGTCAGGCTCTCCTCTATTCAATGTGCGTAAACGGGTCAACCGGACAAATCGAACTCTCGAAAACTCGACTTGACCTGCTTCCTGTTCCGCTTCCACCGCGCGAAGAACAGCGCAAAATCGCCACCGTACTCTACACCGTTGACCAAGCGATTCAGAAGACCGAGGAAATCATCGAGCAAACTCATGTGGTCAAAAATGCCCTGATGCAGGACGTTTTCCATGGACGGCATGAAGACTTCGAGACTTACGAATCGACTCCAGTAGGAGAAATCCCGTCACACTGGGACAATGTTAGCATTGGTGACGTGGTACATACGGCGCAATACGGGATTTCTGAAAGTCTATCAGAAGAAGGCCAATATCCAATCTTCCGGATGAACAACATGGAGAACGGCTACATGATTGAGGAGCCAATGAAATATATCGACCTCGATGATGACGAGTTCGAGAAATACCGCGTTGAGACAGGCGATATTCTGTTTAATAGGACGAATAGCCTCGAACTCGTCGGAAAGACCGGAATCTATGAACTCGAAGGCGACCACGTTTTCGCGTCCTATTTAGTTCGCTTGCAGACGAACGAACTGGTCGACCCGTATTATCTCAACTACTATATGAACTCCTCTGAGGCGCAGAATCGAATGATGGACTTTGCTACAAAAGGGGTAAGCCAAGCAAATATCAATGCCAACAGTATTCAGCAAGTCAAACTCCCCTTGCCACCGATGGACGAGCAGAAGGAAATCGCGGAGCGGATTGACGGAATTGACTCACAGATTGAATCGAATCAACAGTACAAAAACCAACTCAAACACCTCAAACAGGGCCTCATGCAGGACCTGCTCTCGGGCGCGGTCCGCACCCACGAGGCGGATATCGACATCCCCGAGGCGGTGCTGGCGCACGGCTGACCCGCTCGGCGTATCGAATCGAGTCCGCCAGCCGGTAGCGTCCACCCGTTCATCAGTACGTTTCGACCGCGACGCCCGACAGTTTCTCGAAGTCCTTCACGTTCCGCGTGAGCACCGGCTCGTCGTAATAGACCGCGGCCGCGCCGATGTATGCGTCGTTCACCTCGATACCGCTCTCTCCGCTTGCCGCTCGGTCTGCCCCTGCGAGCAGTTCCGCCGCGAGCGTCGCCAAGTGGCCGTCGAGTTCGACCGTCGGGTAGCCCATCAGCGCGTTCCGTGCCCGTCGGCGCTGTTCTTCGCTGTCTGCGAACTCGACCCCGTAAAACACCTCGAAGAGCACCGGAACGGGCACCCGCCGAACCGTTCCGGACTCGAACAGTTCGACACCCTTTTGAAAGGCTGCTGGCTGGCGCTGGATGAGGTGGATGATATACGCCGAGTCGAGAATCATTCGTCGCCGTCCTCGAACGCCGTCCGCAACTGCTCCAACGAGTCGCGGTCCCGTCCCCGCAGGTTCTCGATGGCTTCTTCCATCCGCTTTGCGTTCTCTTCGTCAAGGACACCCGCCAGTGCTCGTGGGTCCGGCCCGCCGGTCATCCGGCGTAACGTCTCTTCCATCGTCTCACCGGCACGATTGTGGGCCTTCAGTAAGTCGTGGTACTCGTCGGAGACACGAATCGTTTTGGCCATGCTGTATATTTCGATATACGGTTTTAAAAACATTGCTCCACGTCGCGGTCCCGAGGCGGTGCTGGCGCACGGCTGACTCACTGATACGTTTCGAGCGTGACGCCGGGAATCGTGTCGAAGTGCGAATCGCCGGCGAGAACGGGTTCGTCGCGCTCGATGGCGGTCGCGGCGATTGCCGCATCACCCTTCCCAATGCCAGGACCGTCGTCACCGTCGGCCATGCGCTCGCCGAGGAGTCGTCCGGCACGCCGAGCAATTGAAGGGGTCATCGCCACCAGCGGGTACGAATCCAGCACCGCCTCGACGGTCCGGCGCTCGGCGGGCGAGTTCGCCACCTTTCCCACGCCGATATAGAGTCCCAGCATGGTCATCGCCGGCATGACGAGCGGCACACCCTCGGCTTCGAGTTCGCGCTCCAGCGAGACGGCCGCCTCCACGTCGTCGATGACGTCCAAGACGAAGCTCGTATCGACAATCATTCGAAACGCTCGGCGACCTCGCGGGCCTCTTCGCGGTCTCGCTCGTCGGCGGCGTCGACGGCTTCCCGCATTTCGGCCACCTCATCCTCGTCGAACACGCCACGGAGGTCGCGCAACGACCGGCCACCGATGAGCCGCTCGACGGCCTCGCTGAACGACTCATCGTCGTGCTTGTTCGCGCGGATGCGTTCATACACGTGGTCTTGCAGCCGGACCTGCTGTGACATCCTTGTTGACAGCGTTGACAGCGCAGGCTAATCAGCGTTCGGGGACTGGCGGTTTCGTTACGCACCGACACCATCTTGTCATATCCCCACGAACGAAGGATATGGTCAGCGTCCCGAACGAGGGCGGCGTCGAGCGGTCCGTCCTCTCGTGGCTCGATGGTGTCGGCTGGGAAACCCACGGACAGGACGGCAGCCGGGGCGCGAACGTTCTCGACAGTACCTACGACCGGCGGAGCAACGAAGTCATCTACTGGGACCTACTGGCCGAGCAGGTCGTCAAACTCAACGATGACATGACCGAGGAGAACGTCGAGAAGTTCATCTCCTCGCTGAAGCGCGACCTCGACCACGAGAACCTGCTGGACGGGAATCAAGCGTTTCACGAGCTTCTCACCAAGGGCAAGACCTTCTCGGTCAAGCGCGCCGATGGAGTGAGCAAGACCATCTACGTGGACCTGATTGACTTCGAAACCCCCGAGAACAACCGTTTTCATGCCGTCAACCAGTTCTCCGTTTCTCGTGGGACGACCATCCGTCCGGACGTGAACCTGTTCGTCAACGGGATTCCACTGGTGACGATGGAACTCAAGAGCCTCGCACAGGACAACGACTGGCACGATGCCGTGAGCGACCTTCGGACCTACCAAGAGGACACCCCACGGCTATTCGTTCCCGGTCTGTTCAACATCGCCGCCGACACGATGGAACTCCGCTACGGCGCAGTTGGCGCACCCAAGGAATTCTACGAACCGTGGAACGACGCGCCGGACATCTACGAGAGCGACAACGGGATGCAGCAGGCAGTGCGGGCGCTCTGTAACCCAGAGACGGTTCTCGACCTCCTGAAGCACTTCGTCTTTTACGAGCGACGGGCGGGCGGCGACGCGAAAATCGTCCCGCGATACATGCAATACTATGCCGTCAACGCCATCCTCGACCGGGTGCGCGAGGGCGAGCATGACCGCGGACTCGTCTGGCACACCCAAGGGTCGGGCAAGTCGTTCACGATGCTGTATGCCGCCGAGAACCTCCTCTCGCGGGACGTTGCGAACAACCCGCAGGTCTTCGTCATCGTCGACACGGACAAGCTCAACAGCCAGATGCGCGACCAGCTGGCGAACCTCTCGCTGGAGCGCTGGACCACGGCCGAGAGCATCGACCATCTCGAAGAACTCATCGAGGAGGGCCAAAGTCAACTCGTGCTCACCACTATTCAGAAATTCGAGAGCGTCAGTCCCGATATACAGGGCAACGACGAAGTCGTCGTGATGAGCGACGAGGCCCACCGCTTCATGGAAGCCGACCTCGGAAGCCGTCTTGAGGCGGCGCTTCCCGATGGTTTCCACTTCGGGTTCACTGGCACACCCGTCCGCGAGGGCGAGCGCCACGAGGACCGCAACACCTTCCGCGAGTTCTCGCCCGAGGGAGAGGACTACCTTCATCGCTACTCCGTCAAGCAGGGTATCGAAGACGGACTGATTCTCCCGGTGTACTTCACGCTTCGTCACGAGATGGAGTGGGACATCGACGAGACCGGTCTCGACGAGCAGTTCGAACACGAGTTCCGCGGCATGAACACCGACGAGAAGCGCGAGTTCGTCCGCGAAACCGTCACTGCGAAGACCCTCGCCGAACTCGCGCCGCGGGTCGACCGCACTGCCGAAGAAATCGGCCAGCACTACGACGAGCACGTCGTGCCGAACGGGTGGAAGGGGATGGTCGTCACACCCAGTCGGCGCTCGGCCGCGATGTACGGCGAGCGACTGGTCGAACAGCGTGGCGAGGATGCGGTCGAAGTACTCTATACGGCGACCAATGGCGACTCGGACCTCATCAAGCAGTTTCACACAGATTCCGAAGAGCGCGACGAGATAATCAAGCGGTTCAAACAGGAGGAGACGCCGGAGTTACTGGTCGTTCACGGGATGCTCCTGACGGGGTTCGACGCGCCAATCCTGAAGACGATGTATCTCGACCGGGAGTTGAAAAACCACAATCTCATGCAGGCCATCGCCCGGACGAACCGTCCGGCCGCAGGCAAGGAAAACGGCGAAATCGTGGACTTCCAAGGCGTCTTCGAGAGCATCGACGAGGCGCTCGACTACGACGCCGAAACGAAGGCCTACGCCGCCCGCGACAAGGACGAGCTGTTCGAGGACCTCGTTTCACAACTGGACACGGTGATGGGTCTCTTCGACGACATTCCGAAAGACGACAGCCAAGAGGCCGTCAGTAGCGCCATCGAGCGCGTCAGCACCCATCCCGAACGCCGCGAGTTCAAACAGGGTTTTCGGCGACTCCAGAACCTCTACGAATCGGTCGCACCGGACGGGCGACTCGTCAAAGAAGGGATACAGGACCGATACACATGGTTGAGTCGGGTACACGTTGCGTTCAAGCGAACCACCGCCGGCGACGACGCCCCGCAGAAAGACATGCGCGAGAAAACGCGCGACATTCTCGAAGACAACATCGACGTCGAAGAGATACAGCGCGACTTCCCGACCTACAAGCTCGGAGAGGAGTACCTCGAAGAGGTCGAAGGGCTGGACAACCCCAGCGTAACGGCCGCACAGGTCGCCCATGCCACGCGCGAGCACCTTCACCCACGGACGGGACAGAACCCACGATACAAACGCCTGAGCGAGCGTGTCACCGATATCGTCGAGCGCTGGCAGGGCGGCGATATGGCTGACCCGGAAGCCGTCGAGGCGCTGAAATCGGTCGAAGAGGAAGTTCTCGATGTCGAGAGCGAAGCCGAAGAGCGCGGGATGACCGACGCGGAGTTCGCCATCTACACGCATCTGACCGAGGAGAATGCGGACGATATCGACTCGGAGAATCAGGCCGAGATGGTCGCTGAGGACATCGTGGAAACGTTCGAGGAGCGTGTCGACCGGGGCTATCCCGGCTGGAAGACGAACCCACAGACTGCCGGCGAGATAGAGCGCGTCCTCTTGGACACACTCGTCGTCGACCATGACCTCGACCACCTGATGAACGACGAGTTCGCCGACGCGACACGAACCTACCTCATCGAGAACTATGCCTGAAACACGTTCCCGTGAAATCACCCTGCTCGGCGAACCAGTCACCTATCAAGTGCGTCGCAGTGAGGAGGCTGCCGAGCCACGGATTGACGTCGATATCCACGGTGTAGGGATAGTGCTGCCAGAGCAGTCGGAAATCGACCCGGAGACACTGCTTGCGGAGAACGCGGCGTGGGTCATCGAACGGAAGCACAAATACGAGTCGTACCGAGACGACATTCCAGAGCGACGCTTCGAGGCTGGAGCCGAATTCCCGTATTTTGGCGACTCCCACGAGATAGTCGTCGAGCAACGTTCTTCGTCGATTGTCGATGAGGGGACGTTCAGACTCGCACAGCACCACGTCGAACAAACGTCAGTAGAGCGTGCTCTGGAGGCCCTGTATCGACGCAAAGCACGGGAAACCGTCGAAAAGCGGACCGAGAACTACGCACGGGAGATGGGCGTCGAGTACGAAGGGATAGAACTCCGAAACCAGCGCACTCGGTGGGGAAGCTGTTCGACATCGGGTACATTGAGCCTCAACTGGCGTCTCATGATGGCCCCTTCTGAAATTGTGGACTACGTACTCGTCCATGAACTGGCTCACCTTCAAGAATCCAGCCACGACAGGGCGTTCTGGACGCTCGTTGCGGAGTACGACCCTGAGTACAGAGCGCACGCGCAGTGGCTCAACGACCACAGCACCCAGCTCGTCTTCTCACGCAAAGACATATGAACCACAACTGGCTGCTGACGAATATCATCCAGTAGAAACCAAAACGGAAGCGGTGAATCGAAAACTCGTTCGAAAGATGCGGTCGCGTAAACTCTACCATTATCCCACCTCTGTCTTTCGGCATGACATTTCAGGAATCGTCATACGGCGGCGGGGTGGCACTTCCGTTGAGTCGTATCGGCGTGTGGCATGGAGTCTCTTTGTCCTTTGCCACTACTGGAAATCGAAAGACGGCGCAGCCGTCTTAGTGCTCGGTCGGGGATTCGAACCCCGGTCATCGGCTCGAAAGGCCGAAATGATTGGCCGGACTACACCAACCGAGCGAACGCATCCGTCCGTTCCCGATACCGACTGTTAAGCGTTCCGCTCCGCGCTCACTTGCCCTCGAATTCGGGGTCGGAATCGCCCATGAACGCCGTGATTCCCTCCATCAGGTCCTCGGTGCCGACGAGATGGCCGAAGGCTTGGGATTCGATTTCGAAACCCGCCTCGGTGTTCTCCCAGCCGCGCACCATCGCGCGCTTGGCGAATTCGTGGGCGATGGGGGGTCCCGCCGCGAGCTCGGCCGCGAGGTCGTACGCGCTGTCTTCGAGCTCGTCGTTTGCAACCACTCGGTTGACGAACCCGAACGATTCCATCTCGTCGGCGTCGTAGCGCTCGGCAGTGAGAATGATCTCCTTCGCACGGCCCTCACCAACGATGTGCTGGAGGCGCTGGGTGCCGCCCCAGCCCGGAATCAGTCCGAGGTCGAGTTCGGGCTGGCCGAACTCCGCACGTTCGGCGGCCACCCGGAGGTCGGCACACATCGAGAGTTCCATCCCGCCGCCGAGACAGTAGCCGTCGATACCCGCGACGACCGGCATCGAGCATTCTTCGAGTTTGCCGAACGCCTCCTTGCCCTTCCGCGAGAGGTCGGCCGCGTCGAGCGGGTCGGCGCTCGATGCCATCGACTGGACGTCCGCACCCGCCGAGAACGCATCGTCGCCCGCGCCGACCAGCAGGATGGCGCGCACGTCATCGTCGTCTTCGAGGGTGTCGATGGCGCTGTCGAGTTCGTCGAGGATCTGCGCGTTGATAGTGTTCATCCGGTGGGGCCGGTCGATGACGATTTTGCCCACCATGTCGCCCGGATGTTCGATGCGGATGGTCTCGAAGTCGACGCCGTCCTCGCTCTCGTCCCCTTCATAGAACCCATCACCGGCGTGCTCGTCGAGGTAGTCGGCGGGTTCGTATCGTGGCGCACCGGTTTCGTCGTGAAGGTCGGAAAGCGTCTCGTACAGCGAATCGAGACCCACATCGTCAGCCATTTTTGCCGGCCCTTGGGGGAAGCCAGCACCGAGCATCACGGCCTCGTCGATGTCCTCGGCAGGGGCGACATCGTTGCCGACGAGTTTGGCGACCTCGTTTGCCATCACGGCCAGTAATCGAGATTCGATTTCCTCGCTGCCGGCGTCGGTGGGGATGTCCGCACCGTCGCCCTCGTCGTACTCGTAAAATCCCGTGCCGGATTTCTTGCCCAACTCCTCGGCCTCGACCTTTGCTTCGAGCAGCGGACACGGCTCGTAGGCATCGCCCAGCGTCTCGTGCATGTATTCGAGCACGTGATAGCCGACGTCGATGCCCACCTGATCGGCGAGTTCGAAGCTTCCCATCGGCAGCCCCATGTCGAACTTCGTGGTGCTGTCGACCTCGCCCATCGTCGCCACGTCGTCCTCGACGAGCCACGCCGCCTCGTTCATCAGCGGGACGAGCACACGATTGACGATGAATCCCGGACTGTCCTTGCGGACTCGTACTGGGGTCTTCCCGAACTCCTCGGCGAGTGCCTCGACGGTATCGAGGGTCTCGTCGGCGGTGTGCTCGCCGGAGATGACCTCGACGAGCTGCATCCGAACAGGGGGATTGAAGAAATGCATTCCACAGAACCCCTCGGGCCGTTCGGTGACCTCCGCGAGGTCCGTAATCGACAGCGAGGAGGTGTTCGTCGCGAACAGGGCGTCCTCGGGCGCGTACTGTTCGACCTCGCCATACACGTCCTGTTTGATGTCCATCTTCTCGGGGACGACCTCGATGATGAAGTCCGTTCCCGAGACGGTCTCTTCCAAATCCACCAATGGTGTCACCCGTTCGAGGGCGGCGTCGGCCTCCTCCTCGGTCAACTGGTCTTTCTCTTCGAGCTTGCCAACGCTCCATTCGAGCTGGTCGTAGCCGTTTTCAACTAGCTCCTCGTTGATATCGCGCAGGCGGACGTCGTAGCCCGCGAGCGCGGCGACCTCGGCGATACCGTGGCCCATGTTTCCGGCTCCGAGTACCGCGATGGTCTCGATGTCCTCGACGTTCATGATTCATCGTTAGAACTCACCGGCGCGGTTTCAACGTTTCTGTCTCAACAACAGTAGCCTCGAACGGCCACGATTTCGACCGGAACGTCTGCCGTGCTTGGAAACTCTGAACGAGTTTATCTCAGATTACGAAATTATTTGGCGCGTGCTGTATAACGGACGATTATGGATTACGAACTGTCCGACGAGCAAAAGCAGATCCGCGACGAAGTGCGGCGCTTCGCCGAAAACGAGATCGCACCTATCGCCGGCGAGTACGACAGGGAAGAGAAGTATCCCCATGACCTCATCGAGACGGCCGGCGAGATGGGTATGCTCGGGGCGTCCATTCCGGTCGAATACGGCGGTGCGGGCTACTCCACACTGGAGACGGCCATCGTCATCGAGGAACTCTTCGCAGTGGACCCGGGTATCGGTCTCTGCGTGGCAAGCACCGGCTTCGGCTGCGAAGCCATCGTGGAAGCAGGAACCGAAGAACAAAAGCAGAAGTACCTGCCGTCCGTGGCGAACGGCGACGCCATCACGGGGGCGGCCATCTCCGAACCCGACACCGGTTCGGACGTCTCCTCGGTCTCGACCCGCGCCGAAAAGGACGGCGACGAGTGGGTGATCAACGGCAACAAGATGTGGATCACCAACGGCTCGGTGGGCGATTTCTTCGTCGTGCTTTGCAAGACCGACCCCGACGCCGAGGGCCGATACAATGGCTTTTCGCAAATCATCGTCGAATCCGACAGGGACGGGTTCACCGCCGAGAAGATAACGGGCAAACTCGGGATTCGCGCCTCCGATACTGCTGAACTCATCCTCGACGACGTGCGCGTGCCCGAGGAGAACCTCTTGGGCACGCAGGGGGCGGGCTTCCTCCAGCAGATGCAGTTCTTCGACGCCACCAGAACTGGTGTCGCGGCCCAAGGCGTCGGCATCGCCAAGGGTGCGCTCGAACGCGCACTGGACTATGCGAAAGAGCGCGAACAGTTCGGAAGGCCCATCGGCGACTTTCAGGCCATCCAGCACAAACTCGCCGAGATGAACACCCAGATCGAGGCTGCCCGCCAACTCACCTACAAATCGGCATGGAGCGTCGACAACAAAGAAGAACAGCTGACGACGCTCGCCTCGATGGCGAAAGAATACGCCTCCCGCGTGGCTGTCGAGACCGCCGACGAGGCCGTCCAGATTCATGGCGGGGCGGGCTACGTCGACGACTTCGATGTCGAACGGTTCTACCGCGACGCGAAGATCACCCAGATCTACGAGGGCACCAGCGAGATCCAGAAGAACGTCATCGCCCGCGAGATGCTCGGAAAAGGCTTCTAAAGTACCTTTTTACTGCGGGGGGTCGGACTCGCTTCACTCGCCCGACCCCCGCTTGCAAAAAGCTACGCTAAAAACTTCCCGCTCGCTCGCTTCGCTCACTCGCGGCGAACCGCGCTCGCTGCTCACGGCTCACTTCGTTCGCCGTTCGCCTTCCGAGGTTCTCTCTTCGGTCGAACCTCGCTCCGCTCGCGCGGACACTCCACCGCCGCACCGCACTGCTGACCGCCTCAGCACCGCAGAAGCCCTTGGCGCTCCCTGCGGTCGCGCCTCGCCCTTCATCCGTCAAGGTCCGCTACCGCAAACCGCCGGCCGCGACCGCACCGCCCAGCGGCCGCACCGCCGCCGCAACTGCACGGCAGCCGTCACTCGATGGCGTCGAGCAGCATGCTCGCACCGAGGTCGATCTCGCGCTCGGTGACGTCGAGCGGTGGGAGAATCCTGAGCGTTTTGTGCCCACAGGCGAGCGTGAGCAGCCCACTTTTGAAGGCGTTTTCGAGGACCGCGTCGCGGGTCTCGGGCGTGTCGAACTCGACGGCGAGCATCAGGCCCGTGCCGCGCACGTCGACGACCGACTCGGGGGCGGCATCGCGCAGGTACTCCGTGAACTGGCGGCCGCGCGCGACGGCGTTTTCCATGAGGTCGTACTCTTCAATGGCGTCGATGGTGAGCGCGCCCTGCATGGAGGCGGTGATGTCGCCCGCACCCCACGTCGAGGAGAGACGCCCCTTCTCCTCGGGGAAAACGTCCGCGCGCGAAATCGTCGCCCCGACGCGCAGCCCCTTCGCGGCCGTGATGACGTCGGGTTCGATGGGGTAGTGGTCGGCTCCCCACCATTCCCCTGTTCGCCCCATCCCGGATTGAATCTCGTCGGCCACGAGCGTGATGTCGTACTCCTCACAGACGTCGGCGACCTCCTGCATGAACGCCTCGCTCGGGAACCGATAGCCGCCCTCGCCCTGAATCGGCTCCATGATGAGGTAGGCGACTTCCTCGGGCGCGACCGACCCCTCGTCGCTCACCATCCGGCGGAGCTGCGAGCCCTCGCCGGTGAAAAAACCACACGAACAGCTCTCTGCATCGCAGGTTCGCTCACGACAGAACGGCACGTCGTGAATCCCCGAAATTTCGGGGAAATCACGCCGATAGACCGACTTCGAGCGGTTCAGCGAGAGCGCGCCGAGGGTTCGGCCGTGAAAGGCTCCTTGGAAGGTGATGCCGTAGGAGCCGCCGCCGTCGTAGCAGACTTTGATGGCGTTCTCGACCGCTTCGGCTCCCGAGTTCGAGAGGAAGACCGTGTCCATGTCGTACGTGCTCGTCAGGTCAGTGAGTCGCTCCATCAGCCCTGCCGGTCCCGGAAAATCGGGGTTTTCGGAGGAACCGGGACCCACATAGAAGTCCTGTCCGGCGGTCTTCAGCGGGTCGACGAGGTCGAATTCGGCCATCGGCTCGGTGATTTTCGGGTTGTTGTAGCCGAGCGGGGCGGCCCCGACATGGCAGGTGAAATCCAAGAAGACGTTGCCGTCGGTGTCGGTACAGAACGGACCCTCCGCAGGTTCGGTCGGGTCCCAGACGAACTCGTAGACGTAGGTGCTCGGCGCGGCGACGGCCTGCTGGCGCTCGACCCATTCACGGGCGCGCGGGCCCGGTAGCTCACGAACGCGCGGTTCGACAGTCTCCCGGTTCATGAACCACACCGACGGGCCGGCGTCTTAACTAATTCGTTCCGGTTCGTGCAATATTTCTCAGACGTCGACGTACTGCTCTTCCCACTCGCGGCGGGCGTCGATCTCGCGCTTGCCGCGCCGGGTTATCTTGTAGTAGTTCGTCCGTCTGTCGATCTGACCTTTCTCGACGAGTCCCTTGTCGACCAGCGTGTCGAGGTTCGGATACAGCCGTCCGTGATGGATTTCGGTCTCGTAGTACTCTTCGAGTTCGTCCTTTATCGCAAGCCCGTGTGGTTCCTCCTTGCCGGCGATGGCGTACAGCAGGTCGCGCTGAAATCCTGTCAGGTCGTACATCGTACTCCAGTACTGGTAGGTGGATGAATCGTATAAGTATGTCGGAACTGTCTGTCCGCCGAGAAAGGCCACGGGAATATACAGAGGGGGACTGTGCGACCGGGCGAACGCCACCGCTCAGTTATCGTAGAGTCCGATGTCGTCGTAACGATTGTACGGCTGGCGCTATCAAATCCAGTCTAAAAGGAAAGCGCCCGCGCGGGAGAAAAGCCCGCCTCGGGCGCTCGCCGCCCTGAATTGGTCCCCGCTGACGCTTCGGCCCTCCAAGCGAAGCGTCACTCATACAGTATGGACAGCCACACTTAACGCTATCGGCCGGTACTCACATGTGCTCCTCTTCGAGCGCCCAGCCGAGTGCGCGCCGGTAGTAGGTGAACATCTGTCTGACGCCCTCGTGGTTCATCTCCTCGTCGTCCAGCTCCTCGACCAGAAACTCGTACTGCTCGCGGATTTCCTCCTCGTCGCGCATACCGACCATACGGGCGAGTGCCTCAAGAAGCTTGACCCGATTCAGGCGCGCTCACGGCCCGAAATTCCGTGCCAGATGGCGTTGATGAGCCGCGTCTCACCTGTTCCCTCCGCCTCGTTCCACCCGCGGGCGAGTGCATCCTCCAGCACGTCGAGGTCGTGGTTCTCGAAGTTGTTCGCACCTCTGAAATCCGACAACGCCGCGCGCTCGTCCGCACCGAACTCGTCCGACGACCCCTCGTAGAAGCCGCACTCGGCGAGCGCCGCCGTGACTGCCTCGGCGGTGTCCCCGTCGAGTTCCAGAATTTCTTCGGGCGGTTCGCGTTCGAGCAGGGTCACGTCGTAGACCCGGAAGACCCGTTCGAGTTCGTCGATAGGACTGTGGTGGTCGTCGACGCGGACGTCTATCCAGCGGTCGTTGGCCCCGTCGTAGCCGCCTTCGGGTTTCGCCACGTACAGCGCCGCCGACTGCTCGCCGCGTCTGTCCCCGCCGGCCTCGTTGCCCGCGTGAAGCGCGGCGATGAGTCTGTCGGGTAGTCCGCCGTCGACCGATTCGTAGGTGTCGGCCATCGCCTCCAGCGTTTCAGGGTTTTCGAGGATGTTGCCCTGCACGGTGTAGTTCTCCCCTTGGATGTCGCCGGCGAACTCGAAGTTCTCCTCGCCGGTGAACGCCCCAATCGAGCCGTCCGTTCCGACGACGCCGACTTGGCGCTGTGGTGCCTCGTCGTCGGCAGCCGTGAGTTCATCGATGACCTCGCTCGCCGAGTGGCCCTCGCGGAGCAGGTCGAGTCCATCGGGTCCGTAGGCGACGTTCGCGAAGCTCTGGGTGGCGATTGCACCCGCGCCGGCGCTGGCGAAGGGCACGACGGAGCCGACGCTGACGAACTTCGACTGGACGGCGACGCCGACTGCGTCCTGTTCGGGGTCGCGCGCGACGATGGAGAACGTGCTCGGGCGTGGCATACCGCGAGTGGTGGTCCCGCCCGGAAAAGCGTTCCTCGCCGTGCTGTGGGCTGTCGGCGCACGGGAGGGCGTCGAAGACGCCCGACTCGTGCGAGGTCTGCACGAGCGGAGTGAGTGCAGGTTCGTCAGAACTGCGTTCTGACGGTGGATGAGCGAACGAAGTGAGCGAATCGGTTGGGGAGGTATGTGGGCGGTGCGGCAGCGGGTATCAGGTGCCGAACCGCGAACGAGCGCAGCGAGTGAGCGGCTCTTTTTAGTCCACCGGAAGAGCGAAGCTCTTCCGAGCCTTCGTTCGCCTTCGGCTCACGAAGACAGGTTTTTGCGAGGAGTGGTGCGCTTCGCGCACCCGACGAAGTAAAAAAGTGGGTCGAAAGCCCTTAACCGCCGCCACGTACACCTCGACTCGATGGCCGGTGGCTACGATGGACGCGAGTCGCTGTTTTCGCTGCGCGAACTCCTCGCCATCGGTTGGGTGACGCTCACGGCGGTCGTCTTCCTGAACGTCTTCCTCAAGTACGTCAACGGCCAGTTGCTGGGCAACGCCCGCGGCGTTCCCGAATACTGGCCGGTCAGCATCTTCGAGTTCCGCATCGGCCAGTTGCGCCCGGAGTGGGTGGCTCCGGCCCTCCTCGCCGCAATCGCTGTGTTCGCGCTTGCGATGGTCTCTCTCCGCCGCGATGGCACCAGTATCGTTCCCGTGGTCGTGGGGGGTGTCGTGTTGCTGGTGCTCTCGAACCTCCTGCATGGGTTCACCCACGGGTTCGTCGTGCCGCTGGCCACCCGTGAAGGATACTACCAGCTCGCGCCGACGATCACCGACCCGCTCGCGTTCATCCGAACCTACGAGGCGAACCAGCTCTCCTACGTCGTCCACGCCAAGACCCATCCGCCGGGTGCGGTGCTCACCTTCACCCTGCTCGATTGGTTGTTCGGCTCGCGTGCGCCCATCGCGGCCGCCATCGCCCTCCTCTCGCTGCCGACGTCGGCCTACTTATTGTATCGGCTGCTCGGGACGTACTATTCGCGCAGGGTCGCCCGGTACACGACGCTGTTGTTCGTGCTGTTGCCGGCGATACAGGTTTACTATCTCGCCTCCATCGACGCGCTCATCACGACGCTGATGCTCGCCACGGTCTATCTCTTCACCCGCGAGTCGCGTTGGATGACACTCAGTGCGTTCGTCCCGCTGCTGGTCGTCTCCTTCCAACTGTTTCTGTTCGTCTTTCTCGTGCCTGTGCTCGCCGGTATCGCGCTCTTCCGCCGGGAGAAAACCGCCCCGCTCGCGGCGATGCTGCTTGGACTCGTCGGGTTCTACCTGTTCGTCGACGTGGCGCTCGGCTACAACTACGTTCGTGGGTTTCTCATCGCCTCGAATCAGCAGAACCCCGGCGGATTCATGCTGCTGGCCGAGCCGGCGCGGTACGTCTTCACCCGTTTCGAGGACATCGCCGAGCTCGCGCTGTTTTTCACACCGTTTCTGTGCTTGCTCGCCGCTCGCGGACTGTTCGCGCTCTGGTGGGATGTGGGTGGCAAACGACTCCGCGTCGACAGCAGGGAGCGCGAGCCGTTCGTGATGGCCGCGCTCGCCCTCACTGGATTCGCCGCGCTACTCGCGGCGGGCGTCTATCACACCGGCGAGACCGCCCGCGGCGCGATGTTCATGTATCCGTTCCTCATGCTGCCGGTCGCCGCCGCTATCGACCGCATCGACTCGGCGTGGCGCGGCGAGTGGCTGCTGGCGGCGGCGGTGTTCGGGCAGGCACTCGTAATGCAGCTTATCGGCGGCTATCTCTGGTGATTCTTTGCGACGGTGAGCGGGTGGCGGGCGACGAGCGCGCAGTCGAAGGCGGGATGTTCGGCGAGATGGCGCATCACCAGATGTCGCCGGCTGCCGGTGAGACCCGGTAGCTCGACGTCGCCGGCGGAGAACTCTCCGGGCAGCGACTCGTACAATCCCCTCAGTTCCTCGAAGCGCTCGAAGACCTTTCGGTGGCCAGCCGAGTCAGCGCCTCGGCGCGCAACGACGTAGGAACCGTCGGAACGGTGCGTGCCGACGGTGTGGACGAACGCGCGGCGCTCGGTGAGCGTTTCGCCGAGCGCACGCCGCAGCGAGACGGCTTCCCTTCTGTTCAGTTCGTGAGCCTGGCCGGACAACGAGACGACGACCGTACCGCTCTCCGCCCGAACCGATACCTCATCGCCGGAGAATTTCTCGACCAGGAGCGCGCGGACTCCGTGACATACGCTGGATTTATCCGCCATCCCTGAAAATCCTGTCGGTGACACGGGTATGTCTCGACGGACTGGGTTTACGAGAACACGAGCGCCCGCCACGGTCGAACGAAACGATAGGCCCGTTTTTGAGGCAGGCGGTCCTACGGTAGCCATGCGTATCCGTGGCGAGCGCGAGTGTAAGGACTGCGGCACGCGATGGTCGTACTACGAGACCGGCACCCCGAACTGCCCGAACTGCGGCAGTCTTCGAAGTACCGGCATCGGCGAACGCACCCGCCACACCGCGAGCACGGCGACGCTCGACCTCTCGCCGGCGCGCAATCACCTCGGCGACGGAGCGGAAGACCTGCGCGCCGCGGCCGAGCGCGCCGCCGAGGACTGCCGGGCGTTCGCTCGCCAGCATGGATTCATCCACTCGGGCGAGCTCGCGCCGCTCGACGAGACCTACGTCGGGGCGCTCGAACTCCGCACGGTCGCCGACGAACTCGGGCGTGCGATGCGAACCACCGATGCCGAGGAGGCGTACTTCCTCGCGCTACTCGGCGGCGTTGACGATGGCGAGCGCCCCGCCCCCACCGAGGTGCCGGAATCGCTCCGGACGGCTCGCGGGTTGGCCGCAGCAAAGGCCGTCGAGGAGTACCGTCGCGACGTAAACGATTACCTCGACGACCTTCCCGACGAGGCAGCACGGGCAGCCTTTGGCACGCTCGGCGAACACCGAAAGCGCATCGGGGCGCTCGACGGCGACGTCTCGCCCGCGACCGCCGACCGGCTCGTCCGTGTGGCACGCGAACTGGGGACCTATCTCCGCGAGGGCGACGAGAGCGCGCTCGTGACTGCCCGCGACCGCCTTTCACGGCTCGGCTGACCCGGCACATATCGGCAGGATAGTTCACTCACGGTCCGCGAACTGGTGGCGGTGACCGATATCGGATATACCTCCTCGACGGAGGAATTCGGCCCGAACGAATGCGTCTCGCCGGCAAAACGTGCGGAAGGGACCGGCTTCGATTTCCCATCGAGTTCCGGGTCTACGGGGAGGTTTTGCCGGATTTCGACCGAGCCGTTTCGTTCAAATTCCACCCCTCTTTCGGTCGAGCAAGCGGACGTACAGGTCGCGGTCGTAGGCGTTCTCGGGAAGCGACTCGTGCCACGCGACGTCGTGAATGGGTTCGTCCTCCAAACCGGGGTCGGCCGTGACCTCGTGGCTTTCGGCGGTCGCGTCGAAGGCCGCGAAGTGAAACACGAACGATTCCCGTCCGTCGGTGAACGTCTGCTCGGCGATGGCTGCAAGTCCATCGATGTGCACGTCGATACCGGTTTCCTCGCGAACTTCGCGGGCGGCACCCGCCGCAGGCGTCTCACCCGCTTCGAGCATTCCACCGGGGAAAAGCCACTGCTCGCCCTGCCGGACGAGCAACATCTCGTTATCCGCGACGGCGAGCGCACCGACGCCCCAGCCCCGACCCGCACGGGCGCGCGCCGATTCGAGCGCCTCCGGGTCAACCTCGAACGTGTTTTCGGCCCATAGCACGTCTTCATACCGGGACGCCAACGCCGCCGGCGCGGGGTCGATTGCGGGGCGACTCACGGGAGTTCGACGTCGATGCCTTCCTGTTGGCTCGCGGCCTTCACGGTGTTGTAGAGCAACATCGCGCGCGTCATCGGGCCGACGCCACCGGGGACGGGCGTGATGGTGCTCGCCTTCTCCTCTGCCGAGTCGAACTCGACGTCGCCGACCAGTTCGTATCCCTTCTCCGTATCGGCATCGACGCGGTTGACGCCGACGTCGATGACCGTCACACCCTCCGAGAGCATCGAGCCGTCGACGAGTTCGGGCGCGCCGACGGCCGCCACCACGATGTCCGCTCGTCGAGTCTTTTCGGCGAGGTTCTGGGTCCGGGAGTGACAGACGGTGACGGTCGCGTTGCCACCGTCGGTTTTCTGCATGAGGAGGTTCGCGAGCGGCTTGCCGACGATGCGCGAGCGCCCGACGATGGTGACGTCCTTCCCTTCGGGGTCGACGCCCGCCGATTCGAGCAGTTTCTGGACGCCGTGGGGCGTACAGGGTTTGAATCGGGCGTCGCCGGCGACGAGTCGGCCGACGTTTTCGGGATGGAAGCCGTCGACGTCCTTCGCCGGGTCGATGCGCCGGATGACCTCTCGGTAGTCGATCTGGTCGGGTACCGGGTCCTGCACGAGATACCCATGTACTGCGGGGTCGTCGTTTAACTCCGTAATGGTGTCGTACAACTCCGTAGGCGTGGCATCGGCGTCGAGTTCGACGTGAATGCCGTTCATTCCCACCTCCTCGCAGTCGCGCTGTTTCATCGAGACGTACGTCTCGCTCGCGGGGTCGTTACCCACCAAAACCGTCGCGAGACCGGGCGTGACACCCGCGTCTTCGAGCGTGTCGATACAGTTTTCGAGGTCTCCGCGAATCCCCTCGGCGACGGCGTCGCCGTCGATGACGTCGGTCATACCGGACGGGTGAACGCCGCGCTAATCAACGCCCCGGTCGGCGTCGGGCTACGGGTCGAGACCGTACAGCACCGACCGAGCGAACACGAGTACCGGAATGATTTCGAGCCGTCCGACCCACATGTTGACGACGAGCATCGCTTCGGCGAGCGGCTGCATCGTCGGGCCGGTGATGCCGGTCGAGAGACCGACGTTGCCCTGCGCGCTCGCCACCTCGAACAGCGCGTCCGCATACCCGAACTCCGGTCCGACGAGGTTCGAGAGCACGATACTGCCCGCGATGAGCAGGATGAGCCAGAGCAGACTCACGATGGCGGCCTCGCTGAACTCCCGTTCCATCCCCTCCCTGTCGAGTCGGCGGTCACCGATGCGGGCGGTCACGACCGCGCTTGCCGGCAGGAACACCCGGGAGAACTGCCACTTGATGCCGCGGGCGATGGTGTAGCCCCTGATTATCTTGATGCCACCCACCGTCGAGCCGGCCGCCCCGCCGAGCACCATCGCACCGGAGACGATGAGTTTCCCGCCCGCGCTCCAGCGCCCGATGGGCGAGGATTGAAAGCCCGTACAGGTGAGCGCACTCACGAACTGGAAGGCCGAATCACGCAGCGAGAGCGCCGGCGCGAAGGTTCGAAGGTTCTGGAGGCTCAAGACCACGATTCCCATCCCGAGCAGGACGAACAGCCAGCGCGTCTGGAGGTCGTCGAACAGCTTGCGAACGTCGCGGTCTCTGAGGACGGCGTAGTGAATCGGAAAGGCAATCGCACCCAGCGTCATGATGGGGAGGAGTACTGTTTCGACCAGCGGCGAGTCGTAGGTCCCAATCGAGTTGTCCGTCACCGAGAACCCACCCGTCGAAAGGGCGGTCATCGCGTGGTTGAGCGCCTGCCACGCGGCTTCGGCCGGCGGCAGCGGTTCGCTGGCGAGCAGCGCACCGAAGAGGACAACCACGGCGACGACGGTGTAGCCGAGAAATATCTTCCAGACCGTTCTAACTGTCGAGACGATGCTCGGATGGATGCGCTCCTCGCGGGCCTCGCTGCGATAGAGCGTGTAGCTGCCGCTGCCCGAACGCGAGAGGATCGACACCGTGAGCACGATGACCCCGACGCCGCCGACCCACTGGATGAGCGAACGCCACCACAGCAGCGTGCGCGGCAGCGACGGCTCGTGGACGGCCATCGTCAGCCCGCTGCCGGTCCAGCCCGACATCGACTCGAAGACGGCGTGCAGCGGGTTTTCGAAATACTGGAGGCTCGATGTGGTGTAGCTCGCCCCCGCGGGCACGTAGGCGGCCGCGTCGGCGGGTGAGAGCAGGTGTGCCGAGAGGAAGAAGGGGAGTGCGCCGAACAGCGCCGTGAGCAGCCAGCCGCCGGCGGCGATGACCATCCCGTGTTTCATCAGTGGGGCGGGCGCGTCGGTGAAGACGCGTCTGGCGGTCGCCCCCACGGCGAGGGTGAGGACGGCGGCGAGAAAGAACGCGAACGCGACACCGTATTCCGAAAGGGCGAGACCGACCAGTGCGGAGCCGCCCATGAGCGCCGACTCCATCACGAGCAGCGAGCCGATGTCGCGGGCGATGGTCGCGAGGTCCGCAGGAACGCCGGCGACGGTGGGGCCACGGCGCATCTAGCGCCGCTCGTGCCTCCGCCTGAAGACGCCGCTATGGTCTTCTGGGTGGCCGAACGCGTCGGTCACGTCGGGCGTTGCCCCTTCGGCGGAGTACACCACGAGGAGGTCGCCGACCTCGATGTGCGTGTCGCCGCGGGGGGTGAGCGGCGCTTCGTTCTCACGCTCGATGGCGACGATGAGCGTCTCGTCCGGCAACAGCCCCTGTTCGTTCGCCGACGAGAGCGTCCGTCCGGCGATGGGCGATTGCTCGCCGACGGTGACTTCGAAGACCTCCGCTTGTTCGCCGATGCGCATGAAATCGACGACGGAAGGGCGCTTGACGGCTCGGTAGAGGTGCTCGGCGATGAGTCGCTGTGGATTCTCCATCCCGTTGACGCCGATCTGCCGGAAGACGTTCCGGTGTTCGGGGTCGTGGACGACCGAGACGACATCGGGAACGTCGAGTTCCTGAGCGAGCAGGCAGACCATGATGTTGGTGGCGTCGCGGTCGGTCGTCGAGATGAGCGCGTCCGCGCGGTCGGCTCCGGCGTCTTCGAGGGTGTTCTTGACCGTGGCGTCGTCGTTGAGCACGAGACAGTCGTACTCGGTGGCCGCCTCCGCGCGCGCCCCGTCGCGTTCGATGACGACCACCTCGTTGCCGCCGGCGGTGGCGATTTCGATGAGCGGCGTGCCGATGTCGCCCGCGCCGACGATGACGACGTACATCTCAGCCACTCCTCGCTTCGGTCGGAGACGCGACGGTGCTCACACCGCGGCAGTAGAGGGCGAACACGGCGTCAGTACAGCGGATGTCTGTCGGTGAGCGCGTCCACGTCGGCCGACACCTCCTCGCGGACGCCCTCGTCGTCGGGGGCGTCCACGACGCGCGCGATACAGTCGGCGACCTCCCGACAGGCCTCGGCGTCGAACCCGCGAGTGGTGAGTGCGGGCGTCCCGGCCCGAATCCCGCTGGCGACGAACGGGCTGCGAGTCTCGCCGGGCACGGTATTCGCGTTCAGGACGATACCGGTCTTTTCGAGAGCTTCCTCGACTTCCTTCCCAGTCGTATCGGGATGGGAGTCGCGCAGGTCACAGAGCACGAGATGGGTGTCGGTGCCACCCGAGACGAGCGAGAGACCGTGTTCTTGCATGCGGTCACCGAGCGCTGCGGCGTTCTCGACGACCTGTTCGGCATAGTCGTCGAACGCAGGTTCGAGCGCCTCGCCGAAGCCGACGGCCTTGCCCGCGATGTTGTGCATCAGCGGCCCGCCCTGCATCCCGGGGATGATGGCCGAGTCGATGTCGTCGCCGTACTCCTCGCGGGCCATGACGATGCCGCCACGGCCCGACCGGATGGTCTTGTGCGTGCTCCCGGTGACGAAATCGACAGTACCCACCGGAGAGGGATGGACGCCGGCGGCCACGAGTCCGGTGATGTGGGCGATGTCCGCGAGGTGGTAGGCATCGGCGGCGTCGGCGACCGCCTGAAAGCGCTCCCAGTCGACCTCTCGTGGGTAGGCCGAAAAGCCGGAGACGAGCATGTCGGGTTCGAACTCGCGGGCCTGTGCCTCGATGGCCTCGAAGTCGAACCGTCCGGTCTCTGGGTCGACCTCGTAGTGTTCGACGTCGTAGACCTTGCCGGCGAAGTTCATCGGGTGGCCGTGCGAGAGGTGGCCACCGTGCGAGAGGTCGAGCGAGAGGATCTTGTCGCCCGGTTCCAAGGCGGCGAGGTAGACGGCCATGTTCGCCTGCGAGCCGCTGTGGGGCTGGACGTTGACGTACTCGGCCCCCCACAGCTCTTCGGCGCGGTCGATGGCGAGCTGTTCGACCTCGTCGGCGTACTCACAGCCCCCATAGTAGCGCGAGCCGGGATAGCCCTCGGCGTACTTGTTGGTGAGCGCGCTGCTTTGGGCCTCCATCACCGCCTCGCTGACGTGGTTTTCGCTCGCGATCATCGACAGCGTCTCGCGCTGGCGCTCGACCTCGCCGGCGAGTGCGTCGGCGATTTCGGGATCGCTCTCGCGGACGTGTTCGTACTCCATGTCCGCTCCTCCCGGTCCCACCGCCAATACAGTATCGGTACGCCAGCCCAGCACGACGGCCACCGCAACCACCGGGACTTTTTTCCCCGAGTGCGTGGCTCGGGCATGAACGTCGGTATCGTCGGCTCCGGGCCGGCCGTCGAAGGTGTGCGCGCGGCGCTCGACGAGGACGAAACGCAGCGAATCGACGCAGCTGCCATCCCCGAGACGGACCTCGCAGTCGTCATCGAGACGGCGGGCGCGGACGTGTTCGAGCGCGTGAACACGCTCGCCCGCGAGAGTGCGACGCCGTGGCTCGCGGTCGAACACGGCGGTATCGGCGGCCACGGGGTCTGTGAGGCAGCCATCACCGGCTTCGGTCCCGAGACGGCCTGCTACGACTGTCTGTGTGCACGCGTCGCGGCGAACGCCGACGGTGCGAACGAAGCCGAGCCGAGCACCGACCCAGCGACTGCCCGGCTTGCTGGCGCGCGTGCGGGCTACGAGGCCAGCCGGCTGGTTGCGGGCGAGCAATCCGCCGTGATGGGTGGTGTCATCGAGCTGCCACACACCGAGCGTCGGCTCCTGGCGGTGCCGAACTGCGACTGCGATGGCGAGCGAGACCGGCGACTGCGGCGCGAACACGACGAACGCGACCTCGACGACGCGCTCGGGCGTGCCGAAATCACCCTCGACGAGCGCGTCGGTATCGTCCGTGAGGTCGGCGAAATCGCCTCCTTTCCCGCACCGTACTACCTCGCACGAGTGGGCGAGACGGCGGGCTTCAGCGACGCGAGCGCGGCGAGCGAGGCCGCCGGCGTCGCCGCCGACTGGAACCGGGCGTTCATGAAGGCCCTCGGCGAGGCGCTCGAACGCTACAGCGCCGGCGTCTATCACGCCGCGGCGTTCGAGCGCGGCACGCCGGCCGCCCTCGACGGAGCGGTTTCGCCGGCGTCGTTCGTGTTGCCTGCGGCTGTGGAGGTCGATGCCGAGGTGTCGATTCCGTGGGTCGGTGGCGAAAACCTTGCGACCGGCGAGTCGGTCCGGCTGCCGGCGGAGTTCGTCCAGTTTCCGCCGCCGGAACATCGCCACGGCCCGTCGATAACCACGGGATTGGGACTGGGGAACTCGGGCATCGAGGCGCTCCTGTCGGGACTCATTGAGGTCATCGAGCGCGATGCGGCGATGCTCTCGTGGTATTCGACGTTCGAGCCGCTCGGGCTGGCCGTCGACGACGAGGGGTTCGCTGCGCTCGTCCGGCGCGCGCAGTCGGAGGGGTTGACCGTGACGCCCGTCCTGATAACACAGGATGTCGACGTTCCGGTGGTGGCGGTTGCCGTCGAGCGCGAGGCGTGGCCGCGGTTTGCGGTCGGGTCGGCGGCGGGTTTCGACCCTCACGAGGCCGCACGGTCGGCGCTCGCCGAGGCACTCCAGAGCTGGATGGAGCTGCGCGCGATGGGTCCCGACGGAGCCGCCGAGGCCGAGGGAGCCATTGGCCGCTACGCCGAATCACCCGGCGCGGCGGCCGAGTTTTTCGCCGTCGAGAGCCGCGTGCCAGCCGGCAGCGTCGGTCCGGAGACGGTTCCGACGGGCGAGGACGCGCTCGATGCACTGGTCGAGTGCGTGGAGGGGGCAGGACTCGATGCCTACGGCGCACGACTCACGCCGAGAGACGTGGAATCGCTCGGCTTCGAGGCCGTCCGCGTGCTCGTGCCCGGCGCACAGCCGCTTTTCACCGACGAGGCGTACTTCGGCGAGCGCGCACACGAGGTCCCGGACGCGCTCGGCTTCGAGCCGCGGCTCGACCGCGCGTTTCATCCCTATCCCTGAGCTATCCTGTGGTTGCGGTGCGGTGGCGGTCCTTGGCGTCTGCGGTCGCGGAGCGACCGCAGGCTCGGGAGAGCTTGCTCTCCTGGTGGATGAAGGGCGAACGAGCGAACGGAGTGAGCGAGTGAGGGCTTCGGCGGTGCTGTGTGGGTGCGATGGTTGCGGTGCTGTGCTGGCGAAGCGTCCGCGCTCACTCCCTGCGGTCGTTCACAAGAACACCGCTCGCGCGGTTTGCGAGCGGGAGTTTTTGGTCCAGATTTTTGCAAGCGGGGGTCGCCGCAGGCGACTCCCCCGCAGTAAAAAGGTGGCTTCTAGATGCCGAACGTCGCCCGGAGCATGTCCCGGGTTCCCGGACCGAGTCCGACGACGAGGACCGCGAGCATCAGCAGGTAGGAGTAGCGGGGACTCTCCTCGAATATCTGCTCGTCGAACAGCCAGATGACGCCAACTGCAAGAGCGAGTTTCACGAGCAGGAACGGCCACGAGTCGCCGATGACGTCGATGACCGAGGCCGGAAAGACGAGTTCGGTGAAGCCGACGATGATGGCGTTGATGGGATGTTTCGCGCTGTACTGGAAGGGAAGCCCGATGGCTCGCGCCCAGTCCGAAGCCAGCACGTTCGCCACGCCGTCGATGGCCTGTGCCCAGAGAATCGCCAGTCCGATGAGGCCCGTGCCGGCGTGGAGGGCTGGCGCGAGCCGGTCGATGGCGGAGTAGATACCGACGGCGAGCGCCGAGGCGATGCCGAGCGTGAGGACGAGCATCTGCGGATAGAAGGCGACGAACTCGGTCGAAACGGAGAGGAAGGCGAGGTAGGCGAGCGTCACGACGAGTGCGAGCGTACCCATGCCGGCGAGCGCTGGCTCGAACTCGGAAACGGCGTTGCGGCGGGCGAGCCACAGACTGAGCAGGATGGCCGCGAGCGTGACGACGAACACGGTCAGATAGATGATGGGGCTGATGATGAGCGCGTTGGCGGGGTAGGAGATGGCGGCGGTCGCGTCGGCGGGCACGGCATCGTTGGCGTCCTCGACCACTCGAAGTGCGCCGCCGAAGAGGGTGAACGGAATCAGCGCGAAGAAGATTTTTCTATCCGTTCCGATACCGAGCCGGCGCACCAGCAAGAGGACGCCGGCGAGCATGAACAGCAGGACGACGGCGTAACCGGCCTCGGAGACGAGCGTGTAGCCCGGCTCGGCAACCGTCAATCCCTGCGCAGCGGCTGCACGGCAGGTATCGGCCTCGGCGAAGCGCCGAACGACGCCGTCGGCCCGGACCGCACAGACGGCGTTGTGGGCGTCGGCGTCTATCGGTCCCCAGAAATACTGCCAGATGAAGCCGGTGTAGACCGCCCGCGGGAAGGCAAGCGCCCCGGCGGCGATGGCGATGGTACCCGCGACGGCCGCCGCGAGCCACGCCCGGACGGGGTCGATTCGGTCCGCTATCGAAGCCATGTTCGGGAGGGTACACGCCCGCCGTTTGACGGTTCCGGTTGTCCGCGTCGCTGTCGGGTCGATTACAGATGATGATTTGCGAGGGCAAGACGCTCCATCTTGCCCGCACTTTCATGCCGGGTGGCGTGCGCGTGCCACCGGCACGCAGTGCGAGGGACAGGATTTGAACCCGTGGACCTCTACAGGAGCGGAGCTTGAATCCGCCGCCGTTTCCAGACTTGGCTACCCTCGCACGCGGTCGTTCTTGGACGTGGCTGGCGTTAAAGCGTTGCGGACGGCGGCGCAAGCGTTAGGCGTGTGCTCACGGGAGGGTAGATATGGACGAGCACACCCGTGACCCCTCGGTGGCAGCGCCGCGCGGGAATCCGACGGGCTGGCGCAGCGACGGGGCGGCGACCGCCGCCAATGGCGAGCGGGCCGAGGGGCCCGCGAGCGGCCAGTGGGAGCACGCCACCCTCCGTCGTGCGGTCGACCACGGCGTGCGCCTCTACAATGCGGGCGAATATCACGACTCACACGACTGTTTCGAGGACGAGTGGTATAATTACGGCCGGGCCACGACGGAATCGAGATTCCTCCACGGGATGGTACAGGTCGCCGCCGGCGCGCACAAACACTTCGATTTCGGGGACAGCGAGGCGCGAAGCGCCTCCGGCGGCCGGATGCAGTCCGGCAACGATGCGGGCATGCGCTCGTTGTTCGGGACGGCGCTTGAGTACCTCGCCGGCGTGCCGAACGATTTCTACGGGGTGGACTTGCTCGACGTTCGCACCGTGCTGACGAACGCGCTGGACGAGCCGAGCGTGCTAGAGGGCTGGACGATACGCCTCGACGGCGAGTCCCCGGAAGCACGCCAGGTCGATTTCGCGTACGCCGCGGCGCTCGAATAGCCACTGTCGGCGTATCGCGGCACTCAAAAAGACGGGGTGGGTAGGACGGGTAGATGCGAATCGAGCAGTTGGGCGACGGCGAGCCGGAAATCGCCGTCGTCGGTGGCATTCATGGCGACGAACCGTGTGGCGTGCATGCGGTCGAACGGCTCGTCGAGCGGGAACCGGCGGTCGACAGACCTGTGAAATGTATCGTCGCCAACGAGAAGGCGCTCTCCCGGAACACTCGCTACGTCGACGCCGACCTCAACCGGGTGTTTCCAGGAGACCCCGACGGCGACGCCCACGAGGAGCGCCTCGCCGCCGAACTGCTGGCCGAACTCCGTGGCTGTACGACCCTCTCGATGCACTCGACCCAATCGTATACGGGCACCTTCGCCGTGCTCGCCGAGGAGACGCTGACGCTCGCACGCTCGGTCTGTCCGTACCTCACCCTCGATGCGGCCGTCGACGCGAGCGCGTTCACCGAGGGACGACTCATCGAACACGCGCCCGTCATCGAGGTCGAGTGTGGCTATCAGGGTTCGGAAGAAGCCATCGAGAACGCGACGACCATCGCCGGGGAGTTCCTCGGCGCGCTCGGCGCGCTCCCGACCGGCGAGCCACACAGCGAGGGCGTGCCGCTGTATCGCCTGACTCATCTCATCCCGAAGGGCACAGCAGAAGCCTACGACGTGCCGGCGACGAACTTCGAGCGCGTCGCCGCCGGCGAGACCTACGCGACCGTCGACGGCGAGGCACTCGTCGCCGACGAGCCGTTCTATCCCGTGCTGATGTCGCCGTATGGCTACGAAAACGAGTTCGGTTACAGTGCGGAACTCGCCGGACGCCTCGGTGGCACGACCGCCGGCGACGACCGCGACCGCTCGGAATACCCCGGCTAATCTCCCTCGGACGGTACGAACTCGACGAGTGACAGTTCGCGGTCGAGATGGCAGTAGTCGTGTGGTGGGTCGCCGATGACTTCCCGAATCCGGTACTCGGTGTCGAACTCAGCGCCGGCCGGCTCGCAGTATTCGTGGCTCGGACAGCCCGTATGAGGACACGGGCCTTCGAGACTCGCCTTGCTGCCCGCGTAGGCGCTTTTCGGCGAGACGTTCGCCATCACGGGCGCGGGTTCGACCTCGACGGCGCGGACGCCGGTGTCGTGGACGCCACATTCGAGGGTCTGGGTGTTCTCGCGGACGCTCGTGACGCGGTATTTCGTTCCTTCCGAGAGGTTGAGACACTGCTCGCGGTACGGACAGCCTTCACAGGCGCTGGCCTCGCCCTCGTAGGTGAATTCGGTGCCGACCTCGGCGAGACGCGTGCCGATAAGTGTGACCTGTGACATACCGAAGGCACGCCGCGAACGCGAATAAGAACCACGTCTCGGTGGCTGTCGGGCTATCGGAATTGGCAAAGACATTCGTGAATTCTCGCCTGCGTCGCTTCCGTTGACTGCTTGGGGTCGATTCATCGCCGTATTGCTGGATACAGTGGAAAGGAAGCTCCACGAAAGAGCACTCACCCCTGATGTAGCGGAAGGGTTTCGCTAGCCGCTAGTCACTTCTGCGGCTTCGAACGTTCGGATGGTCTCTTTCCACCCGGTAGGGATTTCGGCAGGTCGTTCGTCCTGACCGATGAGAACATGAACGGTCTCACCATTGGCGACGACTTCGTTGTTCGCACGAACTTCGAACTCAGAAGTGATGCTTGACTTTCCGATGTGAGTGATTCGATACGGAACAACCACCGTTTCCACTTTCGTAATCGGTTTCACGTAGTCTGCCTGTTGGTGGACGATTGCGCTATTCGTCTCCTCCAGAGAAACATCGAGCACCTCTTGGTAGTACCGGGTCCGCGCTTCCTCGGCGAAAATGAACACGAGCGTATTATGCACCTGTCCCATTACATCGAAATCGCGAAATCGGACATCGATTTCCGGAGCAAGTGTGAATTCAGCCATTCGCAGTTCTACTTTCCGCCAGTACCTTATACCTCTCATGATATGTATTTGTTCCGACGCAGCTTCTGGAACGAACTGAGAACTGCTTCGTTTTGGGAGAACTACCCGCGTCCGGTGAGTTCGTCAAGCTTTGTGAAATACTCCTCCCGGGGCACCTGATAGCGGTCCCGATAATCGACCTCGCCGTCGGCGAAACGCTCGGCGAGCGTGATGGCACCGGCGACGGCCGCCGCCCGCGAGTCGAAGCGCTCGGCGTCGCGACTCACCTCGGGTTCCAGAAACAGCGTGACGAACCACGGGTCAGTCGGGTCGGGGTCGAGTTCGCTGCCGGGGCGGCGCGAGCGCCGGCCGTGGGTCAGATAGATGGTCGGCAGGCAGGGCGCGGGAAACGCGTGGCTGTCGAAGACGTCGGGACGATAGACGAGCACGCACTGATCGGCGCTCTCCGTCCAGACGGTCCACGAATCCGGGAGTGCATCGAACTCGCTCATGGGCGCTATCGGTGGTGAGCGCTCAAGTCCTCGGCGGTCAGGCGAGACGGTGAACGGGGAGTTTGGTCGAAGTAGGGACAACAGTTATAGGTATCAATCCACTTCCTCCTACTAGTATTGGTGGGTTGTGCTACCACGGGACGCCGCCACGACGTGCTCTCCAGTACGGCCCGCCGATATCGACCGCCGCCCGCGACCGAAACGGATGACCACCCACGACGACCCCGACCGGCGCGACAGCGGGGTCCCGTGAGAGAGATACAACAATGTCAGGCGACACCAACACGCTCGAAGCGCTCAGCGAGGAGTACCGTGCATCGATCCCGACCGACCTCCGCACGGCCCGCACGTTCCAGTGGTATCTGGACGAACTCCGCGAGGAGCCAGCGATTGCCCGCAACGCCCACCAGCGCGTCGCGGACATGTTCGACTTCTATGGCTCTGAGTACGACGAGGAGACCGGCGTCGTCGAGTACCACCTCGCCTCCGAGGACCCGCTCGACGATGGCGAGAACACCTTCTACGGTCGGGAGATACACGCGGCCATCCACGAGTTCGTCAACAAGGCCAAGTCCGGCGCGCGCGGGCTGGGTCCCGAACGACGCATCAAGCTCCTCCTCGGACCGGTCGGCTCCGGGAAGTCGGATTTCGACCGGCAGGTGCGGAAATACTTCGAGGACTATACGATGCGCGAGGACGGGCGGATGTACACCTTCCGCTGGACGAATCTCGGCGACGTGATCGCCGACCAGGACCCGGCCGACGACGTGGTGCGCAGCCCGATGAATCAGGACCCGCTCGTCCTGCTGCCGCTCGACCAGCGCAAACGGGTTCTCGAAGAGCTGAACGAGCGCCTCGATGCGCCCTACACCATCCAGAACGAGCAATCGCCCGATCCCGCAAGCGAGTTCTACATGGATTCCCTATTGGGGTACTACGACGACGACCTCCAGCAGGTGCTCGAAAACCACGTCGAGGTGGTTCGCCTGACCGCCGACGAGAACAAGCGCCAAGCCATCGAGACCTTCGAGCCGAAGGACAAGAAAAATCAGGACGAGACCGAACTCACCGGTGACGTCAATTACTCGAAGATTGCGGTGTATGGCGAGAGCGACCCCCGCGCATTCGATTATTCGGGGGCGTTCTGTAACGCGAACCGAGGAATCTTCTCCGGCGAGGAGTTGCTGAAACTCCAGCGGGAATTTCTCTATGACTTCCTGCACGCGACCCAGGAGATGACCATCAAGCCGAAGAGCAACCCCCGGATGGACATCGACCAAGTCATCGTCGGGCGGACGAACATGCCCGAGTACAAGGAGAAGAAGGGCGACGAGAAGATGGAGGCGTTCAACGATAGGACCAAGCGGATCGACTTTCCCTACGTTCTCCAGTACGACGAGGAGGCGAACATCTACCGGAAGATGCTCGCAAACGCCGACGTGCCCGACATCCACGTCGAGCCGCATACTTTGGAGATGGCCGGTCTCTTCGGCGTGCTCACACGCATCGAGGAACCCGATTCGGGGACCGTGGACTTACTCCAGAAGGCGAAAGCATACAACGGCGAAATCGACGAGACCGAGGACGTCGACGTGAAGAAGTTGCGCGAGGAGGCCACTGAAACGGCCGAAATCGGCGAGGGAATGGAAGGGGTGAGTCCACGGTTCATCGGCGACGAGATTTCGGAGGCCATCATGGACTCGATGCACAGAGAGCGGGGCTTCCTCTCGGCGCTGACGACGTTCAACCACTTGGAGGGGAACCTCGAAAATCACGGCTCGATTGCCGCCGAGGTCTTCGACACCTACTACCGGTATCTCGAACTCGTCCGCGAGGAGTACCGCGAGCGTGCCATCGAGGACGTCCGGCACGCACTGGCCTACGACTTGGACGAAATCCAGCGCCAAGGCGAGAAGTACATGGACCACGTGATGGCCTACATCGACGACGACACCGTCGAGGACGAACTCACCGGGCGCGAGCAGGGTCCCGACGAGACGTTCCTCCGTTCGGTCGAGGAGAAGCTCGACGTGCCCGAGGACAGGAAGGACGACTTCCGTCAGGAAGTGTCGAACTGGGTGTCGCGCCGCGCGCGCGAGGGTGAGGCGTTCGACCCGCAGGACAACGACCGCCTGCGGCGGGCCTTGGAGCGCAAGCTCTGGGAGGACAAGAAACACAACATCAACTTCTCGGCGCTCGTTTCGTCGGGGGAGATGGACGACGAGGAGCGCAGCGCGTGGATCGACGCCCTCCGTGAGCAGGGCTACTCCCGTGGTGGAGCCAAGGAGGTGCTCGAATTCGCCGGCGCTGAAGTCGCAAAGGAAGAGCTAGAAGAATGAGCGACAGCACGGGCGAGGAGTACGTCACCGCAGCCGACCGCGCGCTCGAAGCGACCTACGAGGAGCCGATGAGCCTCGCCGAATACGTGGATACGGCGCTATCGCAGCCTCGGATCGCCGCCCACGCCGCGAAGTATCTCGTCGCCGCCATCGAGGCCGCGGGAACCAGAACCGTCATCGAGGAGGGCGAGGAGACCGAGCGCTATCGCTTCTTCGACGACCCGCACAACGAGGGCGAGCACGCCATCTTGGGCAATACCGAAATCCTGAACGCGTTCGTGGATGACTTGCGCTCGATTGCCGCAAAGCGGGGCAAGGACGAGAAAATCATTTGGCTTGCCGGTCCCACCGCGACGGGGAAATCCGAACTCAAGCGCTGTCTCATCAACGGCCTGCGGGAGTTCTCGAAGACCGACGCGGGCCGGCGCTATACGGTGGAGTGGAACGTCGCCGGCATCGGCGAAGCCCCCGGACTGACCTACGGCGGCGAGTACCGCGACGACGAGGACGACTGGTATCAAAGCCCCGTCCAATCGCATCCGCTGACCGTCTTCCCGCCGGAGGTGCGTGCGGACGTCCTTGCGGCGCTCAACGAGCGCTCTGACGACCACATCCCGATTGCCGTGGAGGGTCGCCTCGACCCCTTCTGTCGGGAGGCCTACGACTACCTCGAAGAGCGCTACCGCCGGGAGGGGGTTCGGGACCTGTTTTCGGCAGTCACGGACAGGCGACATCTCCGGGTGAAGAACTACGTCGTCGACGTCGGGCAGGGCATCGGCGTGTTGCATTCCGAAGACGACGGCTCGCCCAAAGAGCGCCTCGTCGGCTCGTGGATGGCGGGGATGGTGCGCGAACTCGATTCGCGGGGGCGAAAGAACCCACAGGCGTTCAGTTACGACGGCGTGCTCTCGCAGGGCAACGGACTCCTCACGATTGTCGAGGACGCCGCCCAGCACGCCGACCTCCTCCGGAAGCTCTTGAACGTGCCCGACGAGGGGTCGGTAAAACTCGACAAGGGCATCGGGATGGACGTCGATACGCAGATGGTCATCATCTCGAATCCCGATCTGGAGGCGCAGTTGAACCAGCACGCCGAGCGCAACGCCGACGACCCGTTGAAGGCGCTCAAGCGCCGCCTCGACAGGCGGGAGTTCGAGTATCTCACGAACGTCTCGCTCGAAGCCGAGTTGATTCGGCGCGAGCTCACTAACGAGACCGAAATCTGGCGCGCCGAGAGCTACGAGGCACTCGAAGAGCAGATCGCCGAACCGGTCGCGGTAGCGGTGGGCACTGGCGGCGACGTCACCGAGGTCGAACTCGCCCCGCATGCGGTCGGGGCGGCCGCGCTCTACAGCGTCGTCACGCGGCTCGACGACACGGACCTCCCGACAGGGATGGACCTCGTGGACAAGGCGTTGCTGTTCGACCAAGGCTACCTTCAGCACGGTGACGAGCGCACCGAGCGCGAGGCGTACGACTTCGACGACGACAACGCCGACGGCGAGAGCGGCATTCCCGTCACCTATACTCGTGACGTGATCGCGGACCTGCTGTACGCAGAGCGCGAGCGCCATCATCCCGATTTACCGGTGGAGGACGTCATCATGCCACAGGACGTGCTGGACGCGATGGCGGCCGGACTGGCCGAGGCACCGGTGTTCTCGACGGGCGAGCGCGGCGAGTTCGAGAGCCGCGTCGTGCAGGTGAAAAACCAGCTGTTCGAGCGCCAGCGCGAGGACGTCCTCGAAGCGCTGCTGCACGACAAGCGCGTCGACGAGGCAACCGTCGCCGAGTACGTCAAGCACGTCTATGCGTGGGCAACGGATGAAAAAGTCGAGAACGACCGCGGCGAGCGCGAGGAGCCGGACCCGCTCGTGATGAAGGTCTTCGAGACCGAACACTTGGGGCGGTTCGGTCCCGAGAGCTACGACGGCAATCGGCCCTCGCCGGCGGTCAAACAGTTCCGCACGGAGAAGATCATCACTGCGCTGAACAGACATGCGTGGCACAGCCGCGACGAGGAGTTCCGCGCGAGCGACGTCGCGCTGACCGAAATCCCCGTCATCGACACGGTGTTGGGAAGCCACGACTGGGAGGACGTCCGGCGGGCCTACGAGGACTTCGACCCGCGCCAGTGGGAGGACCCGCCCAGCGGAACCGAAACGGCGCGGCTCAAGGCACAAACCATCGCAAAGATGGTCGAGCTGTTCGACTACAGCGAGGCGAGCGCCGAGTTGACCAGCCGGCACGTCATGGGGCAGGTGAGCTACCGATGGGACTGAGGGAGGACCTCGAACGCTACCGCGAAGTCGGCGAGGAGCGCCGCGAAGACCTCGCGGAGTTCATTCAGTACGGGGACCTCGGCGGCAGCGGGCCGGATTCGGTTCGCGTTCCCATCAAAATCATCGACCTACCGGGCTTCGAGTACGACAAGCGTGACCAAGGCGGCGTCGGACAGGGCGACGGCGACACGCCACAGCCGGGCCAACCAGTTGGAGAACCACAGCCGGGCGACGAGGATGGCGAGGCCGGCGAGGAGGGCGGTGAGCACGAATACTACGAGATGGACCCCGAGGAGTTCGCCCAAGAACTCGACGAACGCCTCGGACTCGACCTCGAACCCAAAGGGAAACAGGTAATCGAGGAGACCGAGGGCGATTACACCGACGTCAGCCGGACGGGTCCAAATAGCACGCTCGATTTCGAGCGGATGTTCAAGCAGGGACTGAAGCGGAAGCTGGCGATGGACTTCGACCGCGAGTACGTCCGCGAGGCGCTCAGGGTCGATGGCATGGGTCCCGAGAGCGTCTTCGAGTGGGCGCGCGGCAAGCACCTGTCCGTCTCGCGGGCGTGGCTCGACGACGAGTACGCGAAACTCACCCGCGAGGAGCGCACGCGCTGGCCGTCCATCGAGGCGATGGAAAAGAACGTCGAAGAGACCGATACCGCCGCCCGCATCCGCACGGAGGGTATCGACCACGTGCCCTTCCGCCGCGAGGACGAGCGCTATCGCTACCCCGAAATCATCGAGGAACACGAGAAGAACGTCGTCGTGGTCAACATCCGGGACGTCTCGGGGTCGATGCGCGAACAGAAACGCGAACTCGTCGAGCGCACCTTTACGCCGCTGGATTGGTATCTCACAGGGAAATACGACCACGCGGAGTTCGTCTACATCGCCCACGACGCCGAGGCGTGGGAAGTCGAGCGCGAGGAGTTCTTCGGCATTCGCTCCGGTGGTGGAACAAAAATATCGAGCGCGTACGAACTCGCGGCGGCGGTTCTCGACGAGGCGTACCCGTGGAGCGACTGGAACAGATATGTGTTCGCCGCGGGCGACTCAGAGAACTCCTCGAACGACACCGAAGAGCGGGTGATTCCGCTGATGGATGGAATCCCCGCGAATCTCCACGCCTACGTCGAGACCCAGCCCTCGGGCAACGCCATCAACGCGACCCACGCCGAGGAGGTCGAGCGCCACTTCCACGAAACCGACAACGTCGCCGTCGCGTACGTCAACGGGCCGGGTGACGTCGTGGGAGCCATCGAAACCATCCTGAACACCGAGGACGACAATGAATGACCGCATCAGCGCCCAGCGAGTGGCCGAAAGCCTCGAAGAGCCAGTCCGGGAAGCCGCAAACCTCGCCCGAAAGCTCGGACTCGACCCCTACCGGGTGAACTACTGGATAGTGGACTACGACGAGATGAACGAACTCATCGCCTACGACGGGTTTCAAACCCGCTATCCACACTGGCGCTGGGGGATGAAATACGACCGCCAGCAGAAACAGAACCAATTTCTGGGCGGGAAGGCCTTCGAAATCGTCAACAACGACGACCCCGCCCACGCCTTCCTCCAGGAGTCGAACTCGCTGGCCGACCAGAAGGCCGTCATCACCCACGTCGAGGCCCACGCCGATTTCTTCGCACACAACCAGTGGTTCGGGCTGTTCTCGGGAGAGGGGACGCCAAACGCGGCGGCGATGCTCGCTCGGCACGCCGACGCCATCGACGAATTCATGCGCGACCCGGACATCGACCGCGAGGCCGTCGAGCGCTGGATAGACACCATCCAGTGTCTCGAAACGAACATCGACCGCCACCGGACCTTCACGAGCGCGAGCGCCAACGAAAGCGAGGAGCGCGAACTCGACGACATCGCCGACCGGCTCGACGACCTCGACCTCGGGGCGGACGTCGTGAGCGAGGTCTTCGACGACGACTGGCTCGAAGCCCAGCGCGACGAGGAGGACTCGGAGATGATACCCGACGAGCCTGAGCCGGACCTGCTCGCCTTCTTCTTCCGTCACGGGATGGCCTACGACGAGGAGTCGGGCAAGGCCGTCGAGATGGAAGAATGGCAGCGAACGGTTCTCGAACTCCTCCGGCGGGAGGCCTACTACTTCGCCGCCCAGCGCATGACGAAGGTGATGAACGAGGGCTGGGCGGCCTACTGGGAGTCGATGATGATGGGCGAGGAGACCTTCGCCGGAACCGATGAGTTCCTGAGCTACGCCGACCATCAGGCCCGCGTGCTCGCCTCCCCGGGACTCAACCCCTACAAGCTCGGCAAGGAACTCTGGGAGTACATCGAGAACTCGGTCAATCGCCGCGAGGTCTGTGAACGACTCCTCCGCGTCGAGGGCGTCACGTGGCGCAACTTCCACGACGTGGTGGACTTCGAGCGGGTTCAGGCGGTTCTCGAACCCGATTCGATGGTCGATACGGTTTCGGGCGAGCGCCTCGCGGCGCTCGACGCCGACGACCCACGAATCGACGGCGAGGCGCTCGCGGCGGCGAAAGCGGGCGAGGTCGACGTTGAGCGCTACCCGTGGAAACTGTTGACGTACGAGGGAATGGCCGAACGCCACTACTCGCTGGCCAAACCGCAGAATCGGGGGTTCCTCCACCGGACGAGCCGCGAGGAACTCGAACGCATCTCCCGGTATCTCTTCGACGACTCGGAGTATGGAACCGTCGAAGAGGCGCTCGCCGATGTCGAGTACGCGGCGGGCTGGAATCGCCTCTTCGAGATTCGGGAGAGTCACAACGACGTGACCTTTCTCGACGAGTTCCTGACACAGGAGTTCGTCGACGACAACGACTACTTCACCTACGAGTACACCCAAGCCACCGGTGACTACCGGGCGACCTCGACGGACTACGAAGACGTGAAGAAGAAACTACTCTTGCAGTTCACGAACTTCGGCAAACCCACGATTACCGTCCACGACGGCAACTACGAAAACCGCAACGAACTGCTGTTGGGCCACCATTACAACGGCGTGATGCTCGACGTCGAGCAGGCACGACAGACCCTCGAACGAGTCTTCGACCTCTGGGGACGACCGGTGAACTTGAAGACCATCGTCAAGGAACTCGACGACCACGACCTCGAAGTCGCAAAGCGCCGCGAGCGCGAACCCGACCCCGACGAGCGCGGCAAACTCGTCCGCTACGACGGCGAGGACTTCTCCGTCGAGGACCTCCCGTGGAGCGAGGTCGAGGACATCGCCGCGACGGACGTCGATTACGACACCAAACCCGACGAGTGGCTGGCGTGAGGGCCCGGGAGCCGACGAACCTGTGCCATCCGAAAAGGCTATCGGCCGACCCGGTATCAGTAACCGTGATGATGGGGCGAGCGCAATGAGGTACTTCGAATTCACCATCAAACCCGACGACGGGGCGATTCACCCCGTCGACAAGGTCATCTTGGAGACGCCCGACGTCACGCGCGAGGCACTCGTCCACGTCAACGCGCTCGCCAACGGTACGGGCGTAATGCTCTACCGGCTCCGTGGCGACCCGGAGCAACTCGGAGCGCGCCTCGACGGTCACTCGAAACTGCTCTCGTGTTCGCCGGTCGCCGTCGAGGGCGAGACGTTTCACTTCTACGTCCACGTCGACCCGGGCCAGCCCGCCGGCCGACTGATGGCCGTCGCCCAGAAGTACGCTCTAATGATCGTCCCGCCGCTTCCGTTCGTCGAGGGTGGACTGCGCATCACCGTCGTCGGCACCCACGAGATGCTCCAGCAGGCCCTCGAAGAGCTGCCCGAGGAGACACACATCTCCGTCGAGCAGGTGGGCGAGTATTCGCCGGACGATAGAAACGTGCTCTCGTTGTTGACCGACCGCCAGCTCGAAGTGTTCGAGACCGCTGTTGAAGACGGCTACTACGACATCCCGCGGCGGGCGACCCACGAGGACATCGCCGACGACCTCGGCTGTGCGCCGAGTACGGTCGACGAACACCTCAGAAAGGCCGAATCGCGGATTCTCACGTCGCTGGTGTGAGCGAACACGCGGTCGTCGACTCAGCCCTGTCCGACGAGGCGCTCCTCGTCCTCCCAGTACTCCTCGCGGAGTTCGTATTTTTGAACCTTGCCGGTCGCCGTCTCGGGCAGGTCGTCGACGAACTCGACCGTTTTCGGGACCTTGTATCGTGCGAGATGCTCGCCGGCGAACTCCCTGACCTCCTCGCTCGTCAGCTCCGCGTCCGGCTTCTGGACGACCAACGCCGTCACCGCCTCGCCCCATTCGTCGCTCGGCGTCGGAATCACGGCCGCCTTGGCGATGTCGGGATGGTCGTAGAGGGTGTCCTCGACGGCGATGGACGAGACGTTCTCGCCGCCGGAGATGATGATGTCCTTTTCCCTATCTTGAATCGCCACCATCCCGTCCTCGTCCATCGTGGCGAGGTCCTCGGTGTGGAAATAGCCCGGCAGCTTGGCGTTGAACGCCTCCTCGGTGATGTCGGGCTTGTTCAGATACCTATCCATCACCTGATTGCCCTTGACGACGATTTCGCCGAGCGTCTCGCCGTCTCGGGGCACGTCGTCGCCGTCATCGTCGACGACCCGGACGTCGGTGGCGAGGGTTTCGCTGCCCTGTTTGACCTTGAGGTCGCGCCCGCGCTCGGCCAACCGGCGTGGCGAGTTCGAGGAGGTGATGAGCGGTGCGGTCTCGGTCAGTCCATACAGATGGATGACCCGCCAGCCGATGTCGTCCTCGATGCTCGACAGGGTGGCGGTCGCGGGTGCGCTGCCGGCGGTGGCGATGCGAACGTCGCGCTCGCCGGTCGTCACCACGTCGGGGTTCTCGTCGTAGTGGGCGATGAGGCGGTTCAACACCGTGGGCGCGCCACACATGTAGGAGACGTCGTGTGCGCGAACACGACGGAACGTCCCCTCGGCGTCGAACGTGCGCTGGCAGACGTGGGTCGCGCCCGTCCCGGTGATGGCGTAGGTGTGGCCCCAGCCGTTGCAGTGGAACATCGGCAGCGTCCAGAGGTAAGTGTCGTCGTCGCGAATCTCCTTGTGGTGGTTCAACACGAGCGCGTGCCAGTGTTCGGTTCTGTGGGTGCGGACGACGCCCTTCGGGTCGCCGGTCGTCCCCGAGGTGTAGTTGATGGAGGCGTCGTCGTCCTCCGCAATCTCGGGCCGGTCGGGCCAGTCGGTCGGTTGGGCCGCGAGCCACTCCTCGTAGTCTTCCCACTCGCCGTCGATAGCGTCGGCCTCGTAGCCGACGAAGGAGCCGGCCGGCACCGAATCGCGCACCGCCTCGACGTTCTCGGCGTAGTCGTAATCGGCGATGACCACGTCGGCTTCGCAGTCGTTCAAAATGTACTCGAAGTCGTCGGGCACCAGCAGGTAGTTCATCGGGACGAAGACGGCCCCGATCTGGTTCACCCCGTACAGCGTTTCGAGGAAGTAGTGGGTGTTCGGCGAGAGCAGTGCCACCCGGTCGCCCTGTTCGATGCCCATCCCGCGGAGGGCATGCGAGACCTGATTCACTCGCTCCGCGAACTCGCCGTAGGTGTATTCGGTGCCGTCGTGGGCGATGACCCCGGTGACGTCCGAATAGAGGTCGACCGCCCGGTCGAGGAAGTCGGTGGTTCGCATTGCTACCTTCATGAACTATCGGACATAGTTTGCGGGCGAGAACTAAGCCTTTTCGCCCCACTTTTTCGACGGGGCCTCGGCTCGCTCGCCGAGACGTCAGGAACGCAATCACACCGCAGTCGCGGGGCCGGCAGGCGCACGGCGAGCCACCGAGTATAACCGTCGGCGAGCGCTGGTATCGACATGGCAGACACCGACACCGCCGTCGAGACGTTTCTGGACCGCGCGGATGCGGTCTTCGAGGACTACGATAACGGCTACACCGACCCCGATGCGGCGCTGGCGACGCTCGAATCGCACGTCGACACGCTGCGCGACGAGGTCGAGTCGTAGCGAAACATGAACAGTTATCGCATCTCCGGTCACGGGTAGAGGTATGACCGACTTCTCGGACCGGGTCGAATCGGTCGCCATCAGCGGCATCCGCGAGGTGTTCGAGGCGGCCGACGGGGACGCCATCAACCTTGGCCTCGGCCAGCCCGACTTCCCGACGCCCGAACACGCCCGCGAGGCCGCCGTCGACGCCATCGAGAGCGGCGCGGCCGACGGCTACACCTCGAACGCCGGCATCCCTGACCTCCGCGCGGCAATCAGCGACAAACACGACCGGGACAACGACCTCGACATCGGCCCGGACGAAGTCATCGCCACCGCTGGCGGCAGCGAGGCGCTCCACCTCGTCATCGAGGCTCACGTGAGTACCGGTGAGGAGGTGGTCATTCCTGACCCCGGGTTCGTCTCCTATGCCGCGTTGACCCATCTCGCCGGCGGCGTCCCGAACCCAGTCGCACTCCGCGAGGATTTCACGATGGACCCGGAAACGGTCGAAGCCGCCATCACCGACGACACCGCGGCGTTCGTCGTCAACAGCCCCGCAAATCCGACGGGCGCGGTCCAGAGCGAAGAGGACATGCGCGAGTTCGCCCGCATCGCCGACGAGCACGACGTGCTCTGCATCTCGGATGAAGTCTACGAGCATATCGTCTTCGACGGCGAGCACCACTCGCCCATGAAGTTCGCCGACTCGGACAACGTCATCGTGGTCAACGCCTGTTCGAAGGCCTACTCGATGACCGGCTGGCGACTCGGCTGGGTCGCGGCCAGCGAGCGCCGCATCGACCGTATGCTCCGTATTCACCAGTACGTCCAGGCCTGTGCGAGCGCGCCCGCCCAGTACGCCGCCGCAGCCGCGCTCTCCGGTCCGCAGGACTCAGTGTGGGAGATGGTCGACGCCTTCGAGCAGCGCCGTGACGTTCTCCTCGACGGTCTCGCCGATGCCGGTCTCGATACGCCCACGCCCGAGGGAGCCTTCTACGCGATGCCCGACGTTCCCGAGGGCTGGGTCGACGAATGTCTCGACCGCGGCGTGGTCGTCGTTCCCGGCGGTGCCTTCGGCGATGGCGGCGAGGGTTACGCCCGCATCTCCTACGCGACGGGTATCGAAGAACTCAAAGACGCCATCGAAATCATGGACGAGGCCGCGAACGCGGTTCGCTGACGTCCGCTATCGGGTCTGAGGGGGCGGACGACGAACCAGATACGATTGCTCTCGATTGAGCGCGACAGAAAGCAACCACCGACGGCGAAGACGGCTCACACCCACCCGGATCCGTATCAATCCCGACACGGCACCTTCCCGTGTCGATCCGCACGCCCGCCTCGCTACCGAGCCACTGGAGGCCTATATAGCAAAAAGACGTATACTGCTCGAAATATATTGAAACTAGCAGCGACTATATAGCCAGTGGCGAATGACTCTGGTGATGACGTGCAAAACGACACGACGCCGTGTCCTGATGGGAGTCGGTGCCAGTACGACAATCGGGGTTGCCGGATGCTTAGGAGGAACCAGAGGGAGCGGCGGTAACAATAGCTCCGGGGACGGAAGCGCCGCCAGTGGGAGCAGTGGGAACAGCAACACCAGCGGCGGTGCCCAGCAGGCAGCCAGCGGGCCACTGACCGCCGACGGCTCCTCGACAGTCTATCCGATCACGAGCAACGGCGCGTCGGTCTGGAATTCGAACCCGCCGGCTGACGACAAAGAGTACTGGGGACCGAGCCAGTACGGTTTTCAGACCGACAAACGGATGGCGGACTTCTTCGCCGGCATCTACGGCTTCGAAGCCAGCGGCGGGAGCCAGCCGCCGTTTTCGGTCAACGTCGGCCTCAGCCACTCGGGCACCGGCATCGAGAAGTTGATGAACGGACAAGTGGACATCGGTAATTCGAGCGCGCCCGTCCAGGACGAACTCCCCGAACGGCAGAGCTACCAGAATTTCACCGACCACGTCGTCGGCGTCGATGGTCAACCAGTCGTCGTCAGCCAAGAAATCTACGACGCCGGCGTGACAAAACTCACCGGCGAACAGCTCAAAGCCATCTACAAAGGCGAGATCACCAACTGGTCGAACGTCGATGGCTACTCCGGCCCGAGCAAGGAGATACAGGCCATCTGTCGGGCCGAAGGCTCCGGGACGGACACGGCCTTCCGCGCGAACCTCTTCGGCAGTCCCAACGCCCCCATCAAATGCGATTCGCGCATCGGCCAGAACCAACAGGTCAGGACGACCGTCCAACAGAGCGACAACGCCATCGCCTACATGGCGCTCGCGTTCGTCGGCGGTCAAGTCCCCGCGGTCGCACTCGAACTCGACGGGACGACCTATAAGCTCGGGAAGAATCTCGGCGCGAAAGACTACCCGCTCTCGCGGGACTTGCACTGCTATACCTGGAGGGGGACCTCGAAAAAGGAAGCCGCGTTCATCAACATGCTACTCACCGAGTACGGCCAAAAACAGTTCGTCGAGGCGAACGACTACTTCAAACTCCCGCCGAACCGTCGCAAGGAACAGCGCAGCAAACTCCCCAAACCCGACCACCAAGTCAACTACGGCGCGAGCGGCAATTCGAGTAGTAGTGAGAATTCGAGCAGCGCCACGACTACTTCGATCAACTAATCCGGCTGCATCGGTCCATCAGCGACCGCTGTGACCGCCTTCACTCATATGGCATCCAACAATATCAGAA